>JALYSM010000025.1 GCA_030854785.1 Pseudomonadota bacterium | reverse complement strand
TCGGCTTGGCGCAGGAGGACATCGGCGGCGTCGGTCGTGGGCGCGGCTGCGGGAGTGAGTGTGGCGGTAGCGGGCGCGAGCGCGCCATGGCAGTCCTTGTAGCGTTTGCCGCTGCCGCAGGGACACGACGCGTTGCGCGCGGGCGGCGGCGCGAAGTTGTTGGCGCTCATCGGCCGGCGCAATGCTCGGCCCAGATGCGCTGCATCGCATCCTCGAAATCGCGCGCGTAGCGCGCCATGTCGAATAGCGGGGCGGTGGCGCGGTTGGCGGCGAGCCGCTGCCGATAGCCCTGCAGCAGTGCCGGCTCGCGGGCGAGCTTGAGCGCCAGGACCTCGTAGTCGGCGAAGCTCGTGGTGATGAGCTCGGGCAGGCCGATGGCGTGAAGCTGGCTGCCGGCGATGCGGCTGACCATGGTGTCCCCGGCGCAGGTGAGAACCGGCAGGCCGGCAAGCAGCGCGTCGTTGGCGGTGGTGTGCGCGCCGTAGGGATAGGTGTCGAGGAACAGGTCGGCGACGGCTTGGCGCGCCATGTGCGCGCCGAGGCCCAGCCGAGGCGCGAAGATAATCCGCGCCGCATCGATCCCGGCGGTGGTCGCTTCGCGGCGCAGGTTCGCTTTCGCCTCGGCGCTGGTCTCGAGCAGCCACAGCACGCTGCCCGGCACCGCGGCGAGCAACCGCATCCAGACGGCGAACACCTCGGGCAGGATCTTGTACGCAGCGTTGAAGCAGCAGAACACGAGGCCCGGTTCGGGCAGGCCGCAGGCGGCGCGCGACGGCGGGGCCCCTCGCGGCAGGCGGGTCGTATCGCTGGGGAAAGCCATGTGCGGCATGTACAGCGGCCGCTCGGTGTAGAAGCGCTGCAGGGGCTCGGGCAGGGCGAAGCGGTCGGTGAAGATGTAGTCGTACCAGGACGCACCCAGCGTGCCGGGAAAACCGATGCAGTTGATCTGCAACGGCGCGGGGCGCAACGCAAAGATGGTCTCGCGCGCATGGAGAGTATAGCCGTTGCGGTCGATGAGGATGGCGATGCGATCGTCGCGAATGCGCTGGGCGATGGCACCCACCGTTTCCTGACTCACGTCGGCGAAGTGCTCGAAGGCATTGCGCGCCCGGCGCAAGAACGGGTTGTCGTCGTCGGGGCGCAGGCTGTAGGCGAACATCTCCAGCCGCGAGCGGTCGATCTTCTCCCAGAACTCCAGCGACAGATGCAGCGTCGGATGATCGCGAAAGTTCGCCGTCGCGAACGCCACCCGCAGGCGCTCGCCCGGGGCGACGTCGACCATCGGCGGCGCGCTCCGCCGCACCGGTGCGATGCTGCGCGCCCAACGCTGCGCGACGTGCAGCTGCGCCAAGGGGGACAGCGGCATCGACAGCGCCGAAAATGCGTCGACGGGAACGAGCCCTTCGCCACCTTCACTCGCCAGCAGCGTTTCCAGACGGGAGAACAGAGCGTTCAGCCCGTCCCATGCGCAGCGATGCTGACGCGCGTGCGCAAGCATCGATAACGCGTACGCGTTGTCCGGAGCAAAGGCGAGACTCTGCTGCAGAGGCGCCTCCGCTTCAGCATAACGGTGCGCTCGTACGTACAAGGTCCCGAGATAGGCGTGGATCGTGGGGTCGTCCGGTCGGCGTCGGGCAGCGTCGCGCAAAGTCGCCTCGGAGCCGGCTACGTCGCCCAGCCGTTCCTGCGCCAGCGCCCGCAGCAGCGGGATCGATTCGCGCGTTCCACGGGGCAGCGCGAGCAGTCGATCAGTGGTAGCGATGACCTCGGCGTATTGCTCACGCTGGAAAAGTATGTTGGCGAGATTTACGAGTGCGTCGGGGTGCTTCGGCTCCGCGGCCAGCGCTGCTCGGTAACACTCCTCGGCGCGATCGGTCGCGCCGAGCATCTTGTAGCAGAGGCCCAGGTTGTTGAGCACGTCGACGTGACCCGGCGCGCCGCGCAGCGCGCGTTCGTAATGGATGACGGCGGCGCCGAATTCGCCCTGCTCGAGGTTGCGATTACCGAGATGAAACGATGCTTCGGCGTTGTCCGGGTCGAGGTCGAGGACGTGCCACCATGCATCACTCGCAGCCACGGCATCGGTCGGCTTGAGGACTTCGCCCAGAAGATTCCACGCCGCCGTATGGCCGGGTGCGAGTTCAATCAAGTGACGCAGCAATGCTTCGGCATTGGCGCTTCGGCCAGCGGCGAAAGCGCGCTGCGCCTGCTGCACGAGCTCGTCGGTATCGATCGCCGGCGCGAACGCGCCGAACGCGCCATGGCAATCCTTATAGCGCTTGCCGCTGCCGCAGGGACAGGGAGCAGTGCGCGAGGTGGCGGCGAGCATGGAAAAGAGAGCCTACGAGCGATGCGGCACGCGACGATTTTCCCATGCGGCGTGCAGCAGGTCATCGAGCTTCCGCGCGAAGCGCGCCATGTCGAATAACGGGCGAGTGTGGCGATTCGCGTGCAGGCGTTCCCGGCAGTCGCGCAATCGCGCCGGGTTGCGTGCGAGCTCCAGCGCGAGCGCCTCGTATTGGGCCAGGCCGGTCGTCGCCAATTCGGGCAGCCCGATGGCATGCAGTTGGCTGCCGGCGACGCGGCTGGCCATGGTTTCGCCGGCGCAGGTGAGCACCGGCACACCCATGAACAGGGCATCGTTGGCGGTCGTACCGGCGTTGTAGGGCGCCGTATCGAGAAACAGATCGGCGTGGACGTGACGCGCGAGGTGTTCGGGCAGGCTCACCCGCGGGGCGAAAACCAGCCGGCGCGGATCGATGCCGCGGGCTGCCGCCTCGCGGCGCAGATTCACGCTCGCCGTGACGTTGCCGAGGGCGAGCCACAGCGTGCTCTCGGGCACGGCTGCGAGCAATCGCATCCAGACGTCGAATATCGCGGGAAGGATTTTGTAGCTGTTGTTGAAGCAGCAGAACACCAGTCCCGCCGCCGGCAGGCCACAGGCGGCGCGACTTTCCGCTTGCGCCACCGGACGCCGGGTATCGCCGGGACAGTAGCAGTCGGGCAGATAGAGAAAGCGCTCGGTGAAGTATGGCTGCAGCCCCGGTGGGCAGGCGAAGCGGTCGGTGAGCACGTAGTCGTACCATTCCGCGCCCAGCGTGCCAAGGTAGCCCAGCCAGCTGATCTGCACCGGTGCAGGCTTGAGCACGAAGATCTCGCTCTTGGAGTGCGTCGTGTAACCATTGAGATCGAACAGCACGTCGATGCCGTCGCCGCGAATGCGCCGCGCGATCGTCTGTGCCGGCTGTGCGGTGAGGTCGGCAAAATGCTCGAAGGCGCGCGTCACGCGTTGCCCGAACGTGCTCTTGTCTTCCGGCACCAAGCTGTAGGCGAAGGTCTCGATACGCGTGCGATCGATGCGCTCCCAACATTCGGTCAGCAAGTACGCGACCGGATGATCGCGAAAGTCGGACGAAACGAAACCCACGCGCAGGCGGGTTCCGGGGGTGCGGGCGGCCGCGGACTCGGGGAGAGGCTGCCCAGCGACCGACGCGGCGATCTGCCGGGCCCAGCGCCGTGCCGCTGCGAGCTCGACATCGGGTCCCAACGGCAGCGCGAGAAGCGGAAACGGTACCGCGTTGTACGCCGCGCGCGGTGTGTCGTTGGCGATGAGGGCGCGCAGTTGCGCGACATTCGCGTCGAGCCCCTCCCAGATGCAGCGCCGCAGGCGGCTGTACAACCTCATCGTGGCGGCGTAGGGATTGTGCGGGTCGAGCTCGAGTGCGCGGGCGAGCGGTTCCTCAGCCGCGTCGAATCTTTCCTGGACGATGCACAGCGATCCGATGTCCACCTGCACTCGCGCATGTTCGGGATCCAGTCGAGCGGCTTCGCGGAAGCTTGCCTCCGCGTCCGCGAAGGCGCCGAGCTCGCCCAGAGTGACGCCGCGGGAGATCCAGAAGCGCACCGGAAAGTCGCGGCGGACCGCAATCGCTTTTTCGTAGGCGAGAGCGGCTTCCTGATACCGCTTGCGGCCCTGCAGGAGGTTGGCGAGGTTCGCCAGCGCGTCGGCGTGCTGCGACTGTGCGGCGAGGACTTCCCGGTAGCAGTCTTCGGCGCGCTCGTAATTCCCGCTCGCTTCCAATGCCAACCCGAGATTATTGAGCACGGCGTGGTGACCGGGACTCTTCGCCAGCGCGCGTTCGTAATAGTCGATCGCCGCATCGTTTTCTCCCAGCTCGCGGTGGCGGTTGCCGAGATGGAACAAGGCTTCGGGGTTCTGCGGTTCGAGCTCAAGCGCATGCCGCCAAGCCATCGCTGCAGCGGCAGGGTCGGCGGCATTCAGCATCTCTCCGAGCAGGTTCCAGGCCGAAACATCGCTCGGAGCACGGTCGATCGCCGTATGGCACGTCGCGGCTGCGCTCGCCTCGCCCAGTATCCATTCGATTCGTGCGCGCTCACGTAGGAGATCGGCGCGGTCGGGGGCAAGATCCACTGCGCGGGCGACGAGCGCATGCGCGACGGCGGCGCGGCCGGCGGCGATGGCGACTTGGGCTTCGCGCAACAGCGAGTCCGCCGTGATCGGCTCGCGCACGCGAGCGTCGACCGTGCCGTGACAGTCCTTGTAACGCTTGCCGCTGCCGCATGGACACGGAGCGTTGCGCGCGATGGCCTGAGTATTCACGTTACCGGGATGGACTCGACCGATTTTCCCACGCGGCGCACAACTGGTCATCGAGTGCTCGCGTAAAGCGCGCCATGTCGAACAGCGGATACGTATCGCGATTGACTCGGAGGCGCTCTCGATACTGACGCAGCAGGACGGGTTGCCGGGCAAGCGCCAGGGCGAGCGTCTCGTAGTCGGTGAGGCAGGTCGTGGCGAGCTCGGGCAGACCGATCGCGGTCAACTGGCTGCCGGCGACCCGGCTCGCCATCGCTTCGCCGGCACACGTCAGCACCGGCACCCCCATGAACAGCGCATCGTTGGCGGTGGCGCCAGCGTTATACGGCGCGGTGTCGAGGAAGAGATCCGCGTGGACGTGCCGCGCGAGATGCTCGGACGAGCCCACGCGCGGCGCAAATGTCAGCCGGCTCGGGTCGATCCCGCGCTCGCCCGCCTCGCGGCGCAGATTGACACTCGCCGTGGCATTGCCGGGGACGAGCCACAGCACGCTGCCGGGAACCTGCGCCAGGAGCCGCATCCAGACCTCGAACACGGCTGGCAGAATCTTGTACGTAGCGTTGAAGCAGCAGAAGACGAAACCTTGCTCCGGCAAGCCGCAGGCCAGGCGATCGGGCCGGACCGAGGCCACCGGACGCCGGGTGTCGCTAGGACAGTAGCAGTCCGGAAGATAGAGGAAGCGCTCGGTGAAGAACGGCTGTTGCGCCGGCGGACACACGAAGCGGTCGGTGAGCACGTAGTCGTACCAGTCGGCGCCCAGCGTGCCGAGATAACCCAGCCAACTGATCTGCACCGGCGCGGGCTTAAGCGCGAAGATCTCGCTTTTCGCATGCGACGTATAGCCGTTCAGATCGATCAATACCTCGATTCCATCCTCGGCAATGCGCCGCGCCGTCTGCTCGATCGAATCGTCGCTGCAGTCGACGAAGCGGTCGAACGCGGCTTCGACGCGTGTCCGCAGCGAGGAAGCTTCGCGCGGGCCGATCGCATACGCGTGCGTCGTGAGGCGCGTCCGGTCGTGCCGCTCCCAGACTTCGGCCAGTAGCGAAGTCGTGGCATGAGTGCCGAAATCCGACGACACGTAGCCGACGCGCAGCGATGTCGCGCCGCGAGCTCCCGGCTGCGCCAACGCTGGCGCCGCGGGTTCCGCGAAATCGCGCGCCCAGCGTCGGGCGACGCGCAGACGCGTCGCCGGCGGCAGCGGCATCGACAGCGCCGCAAAGGCGTTGACCGCGTCGTCGCTTCCGGCGTCGAGCGCTCGCCGGATGCCCTCGTGCAGCGCATCGAGCCTTGCCCACGCGCACAGCTGCGCTCTGGAAAGAGCGAGCAGCGAGGACGCGTACAAAAGCGAGGCGTCCTGCGCCGTCGCTCCGGTCAGCACTGCTTCCGCGCGCTCGTAATCTTCGCGGTCGATGAAAAGCGATCCGAGGTTGGTGAGGATTAGCGCATCGCCTGGCGCAAGTGCCAGAGCGTGCGCGTAGCTTTCCTCTGCTCCGGCGTAATCGCCGGCGTGATGTCGGCAGATGCCGAGATCGACCCAAACGGTGGCGTCGGCATCGGGAAACCGGCGCAGGTACTCCTGGCACAGACTGGCGGCCTGGGGATAGCGACGCCGCCGACACAGGAGGTGCGCGAGATTGCCCAGAGATTGCCGATGGCCCGGCTGCGCTGCGATCGCCGCGCGATACGCTGCAAGTGCCCGCTCGGGCTCGCCGACAGCTTCGAGCGCCAGACCGAGATTGTTGAGCACGGCCGGATGCGCCGGCGCGACCGCGAGCACCGTCTCGTAGGCCGCGATCGCCTCGGCGAAGCGCCGCTGTCCACGATACAGATTTCCGAGATGGAACCGGGCGTCGGAATGGCGCGGATCGAGCTCCAATGCGCGTGCAAGTGCCGCGTGCGCCGCAATCGGATCGCGCTGGCGCAATGCGATGCCGAGGAATAGCCACGCCGCCGCATCGTCCGGCTGGAGCACGAGCGCATCGCGACAAAGCGATTCGGCCAGGGCGGTGTCGCCGCGCTCCAGCGCCGCGCTGGCCTCGCGCAGGGAGGCGCTTGCCGCCTTGCCGTCCGCCTCGGTCACGTCGCTCGCCCGGCTATATTGATCACGGCTCAAGCTTTCCTGTCTCCAGACGCGCCTGCACGCGCGCAACGACGCTTTGCCAATCGCGCGGGCGCGGTTGCCGAAACAGTCGCAGCGTCGGATACCACGGGCTGTCGTCGCGGCCGAGCTGCCAGCGCCAGTCGGGCGCGAAGGGCAACAGCAGCCACGCCGGGCGCGCGAGCGCGCCGGCCAGATGCGCGATGCTCGTGTCGACGGTGATGACGAGGTCAAGCTCCGCGATCAGCGCCGCGGTATCGACGAGAGCCGAGTCAGCAGGGAGCGGGGCGATGTGCTCGGCAGCGGGTGTCGTCGCGATTTGTGCGGCCGCTTTGCCCTGCTGCAGCGAAAACCAGGAGATTCCCGGCACCGCGAGCAACGGCGCAAGCGCGGCGAGCGGCAGCGAGCGATTGCGGTCGTTCCCGTGCGCGGCATTCCCTGCCCAGCAGAGGCCGACCGCGCGCGTTGCGCCGGTTCGCGCCAGTGCCGCGCGCGCCGCGGCGCGCTTCGCATCGGAAATCGCGACATACGGCACGGCCGTCGGGATCGTTTGTGCCGTCGTGCCAAGCACGCCTGGCAGCGACAGCAGCGGAAGATGCGCGTCGTATCGGGGCAGGGCTTCGCCGTCGCGGCTGACTCCGGCGACACCCGGAATTGTCGCGAGCAACGGCGCGATCGTTTCCGGGCAGCGGATCACGCAACGCGCGCCGGCATCGGCGAGAAGCGTCGCGTAGCGCGCGAAGTGCACCGCGTCGCCGAGGCCCTGTTCGGGATACACGAGCAGCGTCTTGCCGGAGGGCGCCGCACCGTCCCAGAGCGGACCCGGAAAACGGTGGCGATCGCGACCGAGCTCGAGCAACGCGAGCCGGGCATCGTATTCGCTCCAGCCTTCGGCAAACTGGCCGTCGAGCAGCAGCGCCAGCGCGAGATTCCAGCGCACCTGCGCAAATTCGGGCTCGAGCGCGAGCGCGTGGCGGAACGCGTCGATGGCAGCGCGGATCTCGTTCTGTGCCTGCAACGCGAGGCCGAGATTGTTCCAGGCCACCGCGTGGTCTGGCTCGAGCGAGAGCGCAGCGCGATACGCGCCGATGGCGTCGGTCTCGCGATCCGCGGCGGCCAGCGCCAACCCGAGGTTGTTGTGAAACTCCGTCTCGCCGGGCTGTGCGGCGACCGCGCGCTCGAGCAACGGCAATGCGGTGCCGATCTCGCCCCGCTGATAGTGGATCACGCCGAGAAAGTGTTGCGCCAGTGCGTTGTCCGGTTCTCGTGCGAGCACGTCGCGATATGTCGCTTCGGCCGCGGCCATGTCGCCGGACGCGCCGCGCTGATGCAGCGCGAGCGCCTGCTTCATCCGCTCTTCGCGCACAACCGCTGGAGCGGGGGCGGCGCTCGAACCGGAGGCGCCGTGGCAATGCTTGTAGCGCTTGCCGCTGCCGCAGGGGCACGGGTCGTTACGGCCGACGGCGGGAGCCGTCGCGGCATTGATGGAGGCCGTTGCCAGCGCTGCGGCTGCTTCGGCATGCGCCGGGTCCACGTCGAGGATCCGCCGGAAGATCGCCGCCGCTGCCCCCCATTGAGCCAGCGCCATGCAATTGCGGGCGAGCTGCAGGAGTTGCGGCGAGCGCGCGATCGCGGGCGTGAACAGACGGGTAAGCTCCGCGATTTCACCGGGCGGCACGACGCGGCAGAAGTTGAACAGCCCGTGAAAGCCGAAGGGCAGGCCGATCGGATACGCAGCCTCGAAGGCGAATGCATCGGCGAGCCCTTCCGAACCGAAGACGATGCCGTGCTCACGCTCGAGCAACGGGCGGAAGACGCGGCAGATCGTTTCGTCCTCGGGCCCGGCGAGCTCGACGCGCGAATCCTGCAGCGCGACGAGCAGTTTGCGCGAACGCAGCGAGAAACCGCCGTTGCCGACGCGCATCGGGTCGTGCAGTGGCTGCCGCGGCTTCTTGTGCCAGAACCACTTGGCGCCAAGGTAATCGCAGGCGAGAAACTCGTCACGCCACGCCGCCGGATTGACGACGTAACCGTCCCACTGGATGAGCAGAACATGCGCCGTGTCGATATGCTCCACGAGCGTTTTCAGAACAAACGCCGAATACGCCTCGCGCGACTTCAGCGCTTCGACAACGCGAATGTCGATGCCCGGCACGTCGTACACGCGGTCGGTCAGGAAAAGCGTGCGGGCGAAGTGTATTCCGGAGACCGAGCACCGCAGCGCGCGCAGCGCGAGCTCGGGGTTTGCGGTATCGACGCAGCACAGCGTGACCCCGGAGAGCTCAAGCATCGGTCGCGACCGCGGTATCCAGACTCGTGCGTTGCTGCGCTGCCAGCGGCGCCGGTGCGACACCCGGCGCGGTCAGCTCGCGCCACAGCAGAACGCACAGACAGACGAGCAGCGGCGCCAGGTGCAGCGTCGCCTGGTTGACCGTACCGAAATCGGCCGCCCAAGGCGCATTGGCGAACGCAAATACGACGAAAAGTATCCCCAGTCCCGACGCAGCGACCATCGCCAGCGGGGCGAGCGGCGGTCGAACCAGGCGCCGCGCGCCGACGATCGTCAGCGCGATAACGGCATACCACAGAAGGTGCCAGTTGCCGAAAAACAAGTACGCCTCGGCAAGTGAGTACCACGGCGGCTGGTAGTTGAGGTGCAGGCTGTAACCCAGAAGCGCAGGCTCGAATCGCGCGAGGACGAGCAGCACGAGTGCGGCCGCGCCGAAGCCCAACGCCACGAGCTTGAGCCCGCGTTGCTGGAAAATCGCGACGATAACGCCGGGGGCCAGGGTGAGCGCCCACACCATACCGGATGTCTTGACCAGTGGGCAGGCGAGTGCGAGAAGCAGGGCGAGAGCGGCATCGCCGGCGTCGCGCTGCAATACCCGGCGATGTAGTGCCAGCGCCGCCAAAGTGTAGACACCCGCCATCATGAGATCGGCGTCGCCCGCAAGCGCAGCTTGCGTATCGAGCAGCGGCAGCGACGCAACGAGGTACGCGCCGATCAGCGCGCCGAGCGGGGAAAGTCCGGCGCTGCGCAGCGCACCGTAAACGGCGAGCGTAAGGGCAACGAGCATCAAGAGCCAAGGCCAGTTCATCGCCGAATCGTCCCAGCGGCCGAGCGCGACGCAGCTCCAGACCTGCAACAGGGGAACCGTCGACGGCGCGTTGGGTGAGGCGTCGAAAAAAGCTCCGGAGGGGCCGGAGAGCCAGACGTCGCCACGCACGAACGGGACGATGCGCCCGAGCTCGTACCACACACGCGCTTTCGTCGCCCACTGTACCCACGCTTCCCAGGGATACACGGGTCGCCACACGATTTCGGCGGCGATCGACGCGAAGCGCAAGCCAAGCCATGCGAGCAGCAGCATCCGGGCCCATTGTTGCCAGCGCGACAGCGGCGGTCGCGCCAGGGTCGATATCGCGCTGCGTATCCCCGCGACCGACATGCGGTTGCGCCGGGCAGCCCAGTAAAACAGCCCGACGATGGCGATAAGCAAAGGCGCGCCGATCGAGACCCGGCCGAAGCCCACACCTATGGCGGAGAGCACGTGCATCCACAGCGTCAGCGCGAGCGCGCCGATGAAATAGCCGTAGCCCAAGCGCAGCGCGGCGCTGCCGGCGGCCCGCGCGGCACCCGCGTCGGCGGAGGACCGCGGCCAGTCGAACCACAGCAGCAGTGCGATTCCGAGGAGCCAGGGCAATGCCAAGCCTAAGGCGAGCGCCAGGTATTCCATTCAGCGAATCCGGAACAGCGCCGCACCCGTATCGACGAGCAGCAATTCCGCGTCGACGCCGGAGCCGTCCCAACGCAGGCGCCTTTGCGCCGGGTCGTACTGCACTCCCCGGCGCTGATAGACGACGATATAGTCGCCCGGCCGCATGGCGGCCGGTGGTGGCATCGAATTGGCCCAGGGATCGAAGTAGACGTTGTGCGGGTATAGGTGATACGCGCCACGATCGCGGAAGTAGTGCGCGTCGGCGACGATGAACACGCGTGCCGGCGGCGCGGGCAGCTGCTCGCGCACCTTATGGATAAACGCGAACACCGGTCCGTCCTCGGCGGCGAGGTGGCGGTCGTGCCAGGACTTGCCGGCGTACTGGGCGTGCGTCGAACGCACCTGTCGCAGCAGGTTCCACTCCCAGCGCGCATCGATGATCAGCCACGCGATCACGAATACCCCCGCGACGCTGATGCCGAGCACGGGTCCGAAAAAATCGCGCTTCCACCACGCCAGCCCGGCATACGCCAGCGCGGCTACGCACGCGATCGCCGCAAGAAGCACCGGCAGGGGCATGTCCTGCGAGTCCGCGCCGCCGGTCAGTGTGTTGATCGAGGTTCCGTTCCACGGCTCGAACGCAAACCATTCCCGGAGGCGATCGCCGAGCACTTGACCGGCCCCCATCGGTTTCGCCGCGGCGCCGTGTAGCACGATCGGTTCGGTGAAACTGCCCTGCAGCACGAGGGCCAGGCCGCCGACCCGGCCGAGCCAGCCGCGATCCTCTGCAACCGATGCAGGGGCGATACGGCCGGCTTCGACCGTCAGCGCACGCTTGAACACGCGCGCGGAGGCGTAGTCGTTGTACCAAAGCAGCGTCGCCTCGACATCGGCAGGCACGCCAACAGCATCCCAGGCGATGACCGCATAGTCTCGCGAACGAAATGACGTGTTGATCGAGACGACGACGGTGCGCGCCGCGTCCGCAGCGGTGATTGCGAGCCCTTCACGCGTGCGTTGCGCGGTGCCCCGCGTCACCGTGAGCTCCGCGGGGGACCAGCGCAGCGTTTGCGCACCGCCGATCCACGGTCCCGGCGCCGCAAGCGCGAGATAGCCCAGCAGGCACAGCGCGGTACTGGCGAGGAACACGGCGGCGACGGCGATGCGTCGCGCCGCCGGCGACGCGGTTGGCGACGCCGACGAGTCAGACATCGGTGAGCATTGCGGCTGCGGGGCACATGCGAGATGCTTGACGGCAACAAAACGAGTATCGCCGCGCAAGCTTAACGCGGCATTTTAGCAGCGCGTGCGCGGCAACCCTTTGGGCCAGCGCCGACACCGGGAAAGCGCCGGCGAGCTGTTGACCGGACCCGCTTCTGAGGTATAATCGCGCCTCTCCGCGTCTGTCTTTACAGGCGCCGCTCTTTAACAACGTGAACAACCGATAGGTGTGGGTGCTTGGGGTGAGGTCGCCCGGGCAGCCGGCGGTGCCTGCGCGGCGGGGAAACCCGTTTCGCGGTCGCGGTCGGTGCGTCCTGGTGCTCAAGGAAATTACTTCGTAGTACTCACACTGAAGGAAGCGGGTCTGGCGGCTATCACGGTCGTCGGGCCCGTGGCCAAGACATTGATCCTCAGCGCGTCCGGGCAACCGCGTCGCGCCGAGGGGTAAGGTGGATTGGTCAACGTCAGTATGAGTTCTTGCAGAGATTAAACTGAAGAGTTTGATCCTGGCTCAGATTGAACGCTGGCGGCATGCTTTACACATGCAAGTCGAGCGGCAGCGCGGGGGCAACCCTGGCGGCGAGCGGCGAACGGGTGAGTAATACATCGGAACGTGTCCCGTAGTGGGGGATAGC
>JALYSM010000019.1 GCA_030854785.1 Pseudomonadota bacterium | reverse complement strand
ACACTCGGGTCTTCCGGGTGAGTGAGTCTACCGCATGTGGTGCGAAATTTCAGGGCGTCCGAGTGCCCCGCTTGAGCCGTCGATCCGGCTGTTCGACGAATGGTGGCCTGGCACTCCGTACCGAGCTTCCGTATCGCCGGCACGCTAAGCCGCCGCGCGTACAAGCCGCGGCGTCGCGACACCGAGCCGGGCCTCGAATTCCGCCGCCGGCATCGGCCGGCCGAAGAGCAAGCCTTGCGCCAGATCGCACGCGAGGGATCTCAGGAATGCGGCCTGTTCATCGGTTTCCACGCCCTCGGCGGTTACGTTTAGCTTCAGGCTGCGCGCCATTGCCACAATCGCGGTGACGATCGCTGCGTCGTCCAGGTCGGTGCTGATGTCGCGCACGAACGAGCGGTCGATCTTCAGCGTATGGATCGGGAAGCGCTTCAGGTGGCGACACTACTGTAGATGCCTATAAATCGTTGCAAGAGGGTCTGCCGGGTCGACATGTTCACGCCGAGACTTGCAGGCATCCATCGTGAGTGTGGGTCAATGAAACCGCTCCACAGCTCCCTGCAACCTGTGTGCAACGTCGAAATTTGTGCAGTCTCATCCGCTCGTGGCGGACCGTATCCCGCATGGCTGCACCACCGCGCGATCGGTTTCCCGAGCCAGGTCGACTCCGGCTCGTCGGAGCCTTTCCGCTATGCGGCAAACCGCCTAGGGGCGGCACCTAAACCGGAAGTACCGTTCGCCAGCGCACGGACGCTCGTCCCAATGTCTGGTCTAATCACTTTCGCGCAATCTGTAGTCTACGGACTAAAACGCTTTGACCTAGTGCGATTTTCGAGCCTTCGCTGCAAACCGAGCCATCGTAAGGATATTCGATGCCACCCGCGGACCGCACAGGATTGATGCGGTTGGAACCGACTTAAGGAATGTTTTTATTGCAGCCTACAAAACAATGATTTTCCTCCCCAAGTCTCTATCGACCGCCCAAGTCTTCTCGGCGCCGTGCGCACCGAAAGACAACCCATGCCTGCGATAAAGAAGATGGACAGCGCCCTGCTCAGCTTCTCGTCGGTTGCCGATTTGCAACCATCGATCCAGCGGAAAGCGAATTTCGCGCCCGCCGCCAAGGTTCATCCCGGCTTGGCTGCGGCGATTGAAGGGCTCATGGCGGCGTATCGCTCGAACGGGTGGCGCATGGCGTCGCTCGACCCTCTGGAGAGCATTGCTCGCGATCATTCTTGGATGGCCGAACTCGATCCGCGCACCTATGGTCTCTCGCCCGACGACACGATCAGCTATTCGTTCGACTTTGCCGGGTCGGCGCACGTTCTCAAGCTCTCCGAGTTGCTGAGCCGCCTGCGCGCGAGCTATTGCGGCACGATTGCCCTCGATTGCGCTCATATCCGGGCGAGCGACCAGTTGCGTTGGCTTTACCGGCATGTCGAGGGAATCAACGCATCGTCGGCGCTTGCCGCAAGCGACGCCCTGCGCGTCCTCGAACAGCTCGTTCTAGCCGAAACATTCGAACACTATCAGCGAGCAACGTATCCCCGGCACAAGCAATTCAGCCTGGAAGGCAGCGAAAGTCTCGTCCCGCTCTTGGCCGCAGCCGTCGAAGAGGCGTCGCGTCACGGCGTCGAAGACATCGTCCTGGGAATGCCGCATCGAGGCCGCCTGAACGTGCTGAGAAACGTCTTCGACATTTCGGCGAAGCAGCTGTTTTCGCTTTTTTGCAGCGATCCAGCCCCGGCTCCTGCGGCATGGGACCTGAAGGACCACTACGGCTGTTCGATTCGGAAACATACCCTCCACGGCGACATCAATCTTGTGCTCGCGCACAACCCGTCGCACCTGGAAAGCGTGTCCCCGGTCGTGTGCGGCATGGCGCGAGCGTTGCAGGATCGCAAGACCGATGGATTCAGCAGGAAGGTGATGCCGATTCTCATTCACGGCGATGCCTCGTTCTCAGCCCAAGGTGTTGTCACCGAGACGCTCAACCTATCCCAGACACGCGGGTACGGCGTCGGTGGAACCCTGCATCTGATCCTGAACAATCAGATCGGCTCGACCATCTCGCATCCCGGGGACGCCCGCTCGACCCTGTTTTGCGCGGACATCGCGCGCGCAATCGACGCGCCGATCATTCACGTCAACGCTGACGATCCCGATGCGGTCGTGGCCGTGGCGAAGCTGGCGACAGAATATCGAATGCAGTTTGGAGCGGACATCGTCGTCGATCACGTCGGTTACAGGCGCCATGGTCACTTCGGTGGCGACGACCCGACGATGACGCAGCCGGCAATGCAGCGGCGAATCCGAGGCCATCGCAGTGTCGTTGCCATTTATGCCGAGAAGCTTGTTACGCGTGGGCTTGCCGGCCAAGATGCCCTCAAGCGATCGAAGGCGGCCGCCTCCGCAGCGATGACCGATGGGCACGCTCCCGGCCAAGCCACGACCATGCCGACGACCGTGCCGACCGCGATCAGCGAGCCGGCCGTGGAGGCGACGAAGCCCGTCGTTACTGCGGTTCCGATAGGGCAATTGCAGGCGATGCTTCACCGGCTTGCGACCGTACCGCCCGGTTTCTCGCTGCACGCCGGGATCCAGAAAATGATCGAAGACTGGCGTTCCGCGGCAGTCGATGTCACGCGGGCGGTCGACTGGTGCCTCGGCGAGAACCTTGCCTACGCATCGTTGCTGGCGAACGGCTTCAATATCCGCCTGTCCGGCCTGGACGTGGGGCGCGGGAGCTTTTTTCACCGCTACCACGTCTGGCACGATCAAGCCGCCGGCACCGACTGGCAGAGCCTTCACGTTCCTCTCCGCCATATCGCGGAACCCCAGGGATTTTTCTCGATTTTCGAGTCACCGCTGTCCGAAGAGGCCGTGGTCGGCTTCGAATACGGCTATACCCTGCAATGCGGGCGCGATCTCGTCGTCTGGGAAGCGCAGTTCGGCGACTTCGTGAACAATGCCCAGGTGATCATCGATCAGTACATTGCGACGGGCGAACACAAGTGGGGCTACAAGAGTGGATTGGTCGTGTTGCTGCCGCACGGGCACGAAGGCGGTGGGCCGGAACATTCATGTGCCTACCTCGGACGGTTCCTCCAGCTGTGTGCCGACGGCAATCTGCAGGTCGCGATGCCGTCCACGGCTTCGCAGTTCCACCATCTATTGCGCCGGCAGTCGCTGATGGAGGAGCGAAAGCCGCTTATCGTCATGACGCCGAAGACCATGCTATACGGCCAAAAGTCGTCGTATTCGACTTTGCACGATCTCGCGCGGGGCGAGTTTCTGCCCCTGCTGGGCGAGCAGAGCGAGATCGATCCTGCGGGAGTCGTCCGCGTGATCGTTACGAGCGGGAAGATCTACTACGATCTGTCGAGCGCGCGCGCTCATGCCGGGCTGATCGGCCTGCCGATACTGCGCCTGGAGCAACTCTACCCGTTCCCCGCGGATGCACTCGCCGCTGAGCTGCTTCGCTTCCCGCGGTTGCGGTTAGTGGTCTGGGCGCAGGAAGAAGCAAGGAATCACGGCGCCTGGTATTTTCTTCGCGAGCAGCTGGAAGCGGCACTGCCGCCTGGCGTATCGCTTGAATATGCGGGACGTCCGGCGGCGGCGCCGACCGCGATCTGCAATGCCGGGCTGCATGCGGCCGAGCAGCTTGCCGTCGTCACCAGTGCGCTGGGAATGAGCGCGTCCTGATCTTCTTGCGCGCCCGACACGAGACGCGAACACGGATCAGCGTGCTTTCGTATCATCCGATCTTTTCGGTCTCGTCGTTCAGAGCCTTCGAGAGCAGGTACGTATGGGAAGCCAGGGCGAAGGAAAGGAATGCGTCCGGCTCCATCGGGCGCGCAAACAGAAAGCCCTGAAGTACGTCGCACCCCTGCTTCACGAGGAAATCCGCCTGGGCTTTCGTTTCGACGCCTTCGGCGATTGTTTTCAGTCGCAGGCCTTTGGCGAGCCCGATCGTCGCCCGAACGATCGACGCCGTCGCTTCGCTGGTCGTAAGCTCCGCAGTAAACGTGCGGTCTATTTTCAACGTATCGAGGTGGAACCCCTTGAGGTAACTCAGCGAGGAATACCCCGTGCCGAAATCGTCGAGAGCGATCGAGACCCCCAGCGCCTTCAGCTCTCCGAGAATGGCCCTGCTCCGCTCCGTGTCGTCCATCAGCAGCGACTCGGTCAGTTCGAGTTCGAGGTGTTGCGGGGAGAATCCGGTATCGTCGAGTACCGCCTTGATCGTCTTCGCCAGAGCCTCCTGCCGGAATTGCCGGCTGGATAGGTTCACCGATAGGGGAATATTCGGAAGCCCGCTGCCGTACCACGAACTCATCTGCGTGCACGCGGTGCGCAGCACCCATTCGCCGATGGCGTCGATAAGACCGGTCTCTTCGGCGATGGGGATGAATTGCCCTGGAGAAACCAGGCCGTATTCCGGGTGCTGCCAGCGTATCAATGCCTCGACTCCTGCGAGGCGGCCGGTTTTGGCCGAGATCAGCGGCTGGTAATGCAAAATCAGTTCGTTTCTATCGATGGCGTGAAACAGCGCATTCTCCATCGACAGCCGGCTGCGCGCGCCCGCACTCATCTCCGCGCTGTACATGATGAAGCAATCTCCGCCGCGCGCCTTGGCTTTGTACATCGCGGTATCAGCGTTCTTGAGCAGCGTCTCCGCTTCCGGGCTCGCATCCAGCGAGACGCTGATCCCTATGGAGCCGGTGATATGGAGCGCCTGCCCGTCGATCGTAAACGGCTCCTTGAGCGCAGTCAGGCAGCGTTGGGCCACGGTGACTGCCGTGACGGAATCCTGAAGCCCCGGCAGAAGAAGCACGAACTCGTCGCCTCCCCACCGCGCGAGCGTGTCGCATTCTCGAATGCACGCTTTGAGTTTGGATCCGACGAGCTTGAGCAGCGCGTCACCCATCCCGTGCCCAAGCGTGTCGTTGATGTTCTTGAAACGGTCGATGTCGATCATCAGCATGGCGAGCATCGAACCCTCGCGCCGGGATTGAGCAAGCCCGCCGGCGAAGCGCTCGTCGAGCAGGAACCGGTTCGGCAGCGTGGTCAGATGATCCGTCCGCGCCAGCTCATGGAGTCGCTGTTCCATGCGTTTGCGGTCGCTGATGTCGCGCGAGATGCACAAGATTCTATGCATGTCTTCGCCGGTAGCGCCCTTCATCAACCGCATGGTCGTCTCGAACCACACATAATGCTGGTCGACGTGCCGCGCGCGATAGATGACCGTCGGCAACGTTTTGGCCTGGCTTGCCTCGGTAAAAGCGGCGCGAACGATGTCGAAGTCTTCCGGGTGAATGAATTCGAACAACGAGCGGCCGACCAGCACATCATGCGCTATGCCCAGGGCGCTGGACGACACAGGGGACGCATAAGAGATGACTCCGGTCGGCTCGTGCTTGGTGATGAGGTCGGTGGAATTTTCGGTAATGAGCTGGTAGCGCTGCATCGTCTCGACGAGGGTGTCTTCTCTATCGTGCAAGCGAGCGGTGAGACGATTGAAGGCGGTCGTCAGCGCGCCGATTTCGCCGCTGCCCGCGGCACCGAACAACGGGGCGATTTCCTCGGTGGCCGTG
Organism: Pseudomonadota bacterium; assembly: GCA_030854785.1. Lineage (GTDB taxonomy): Bacteria > Pseudomonadota > Gammaproteobacteria > Burkholderiales > Casimicrobiaceae > PALSA-1003. Next base: position 10,293 of record JALYSM010000019.1, on the reverse strand, counting down.
TAATTCGCAAGGTGCCTGGTTAGCGACACCAGAGGCCGCATCAAATACCGCATCGAGACCCAGATGGCTACAACCACGATCACGAAGGCCACCAGCAGAAACTCGACGAAGTTCCAGATCAGGTCGTGAACCGCGAGGAATGCTTCGTCTTTCGGATAAACGGCAGCGACGATCCAGTTTGACGCCTTGACGCGCTTGTAGGAAACGAGCGCCTGCCTGCCCTTTGCATCGGGAGTCTCTTCCGTGCCCTCGAAGCCATTGAGCGCGCGGTCGAACAGGGGATTGGCGAGCGGCGTAAATGCAACCTGCGACAGCCGCTCCCGGTCAGGATGCATGATGAGCTTGCCGTCCGCGGTCACGATGTAGAGGTACCCAGTCTTGCCGATGACCGTCTTGGCGATGTTGCCGAGCATCCCGGGCTGCGTGAGGCCGAGGCTGCCGGTGAGGATGGCGATCATCTTCCCGTCCTTGGCGAATACCGGCATGGTCATGACCAGCACCATGTTCGCATCGCCGACATTCGTGAGGAACGGTTCCGAGATGACCGGTTCCTGCGTGCGGATCGTATCCCTGATGTACGGTCGCCACGCCGCGTTGTCGCCGCGCCGGCCGGCACGGAACGGGCGCTCGGCGAGCAGGATGCCCCGTTCGGAAAACAGGAAAATGGAGCGGTCGACCGCGGCGTAGAGCCCGGTATTGGTGTCCAGGTACTCTTGCGCCGCATCCGACGACGCGACATCGGCCTCGGTGACCTCGATGGCGCTCAACATCAATGCTCGTTGCATCGCCAGCAACTTCTGATCGAGATTGTCGGCGATGCGCTCGACCAATATATTTTGTTCCGCGATCATCACGTTCGTCAGTTGCGTCCGGAACGAATACATCGACGCCATGGCGACCGCCAGGATGGCGAAAAGGAACAGGAGCGAGGTTGCGGTCGATGTCCGGGTGGCGAGCGACGGCTGTGTCACCCGCTGAAACAATTCGCCCAATTTCTGTGTAGCGTACAATTTAATACTACCCACACGTTTGCCTCACTGAGGCTGGCGACGGTTCTCTTGCAAGAGATATGCCGCGGCCCAGGAGAACTTGCGGCCGCGCGGACACTTCCTCCCCTGAAAACCGTGCCGCCCGGGCCGATCGGAGCGACGCTCGATCGCCGCGCATGCCTGTCACGGCAGCGTCGTAACTGCCGTTGGCCGACACATGGTGGCGCATGAGCGCCGGCACTCGCTCCTGCGGTTGGTCGAATCGGAGAAGACCCAGATGTAATGGCCCCGGCGAGTTCGTCGCGTGAGCGTTATGCTCGCTGATAGATTTTGCGACCCGCCACGTAAGGCGCGCGCACTGCGCGATCGTCAGCGAGCGTCATCTGGACGAACAGCCCCTCCTCGAGATCGGCGGCATGGCGCATTCGGTACTCGATCAGCGGTGTCGACTTGAGATCGAGCACGACAAAGTCCGCCTCCATCCCGGCCGCGATGCTGCCGATTGTGTCGTCGAGATACGGAGCGTGCGCCGCACCGCGCGTCGCGAGATAGAACGCGCGTGGCCCGCCGGCAACGAGCGGCCGTTGAGCTGCGCTGCCTTGTACGCTTCGTTCATCGTCTGAAGCATCGAGAACGACGTGCCGGCGCCGAGATCGGTTGCAAGTCCGGGGCGTTGCGGTCCATGAGCATCTTGCCGGCAATTGTCCGAAGGTCGAGCTTCTGCGCTTCCTCGAATAGAGTCGACCGTGCGGGTGAACGGTCCAATGCACGGCCGAGGTCGTAACGCCGTGGCGCAGGCACTCGCGCAGGAATACCCGGGCGACTTCGCGCGCGTAGGTCTTGTCGGAGAAACGCTGCTCGGCGACGAACGTGTACTTGTTGAGCCAGTCGATGAGCTGCTCGCCGCCCGCACCGATGATCTGCGTCTGCGGAAAATGCACGTGACAGTCGATGAATCCGGCAGTGATGAGCGAATCCCTGCCGTAGTCCTCGACGCGAGTATCGGGCGGGAGCAAGCGCCGGATATTCTGCGCCGGCCCGAAATGCGTTATCCGTCCGTCCGCCACCGCGATGATCGCGTCGGGGTCGTAATGCATCGTCTGTCTGAGGCCGTGCTGAAACGCGTCGCTGCGGTAGGTGAGCACCGGCCCGCGGATTGCGACGGATGACGCACGCAGCAGCCCGGTCGGTGCGACCTTCCTTCCATCGGAAGCTCCCTCGGAGGATTCATTCGGATGCGTCGACGTGCAGCCGCGTAAGCCGACCGCCGCGGCCGGTTGCCGAACCTCGGCCGCGAAGAGTGTAGACCTCCCGCCGATAAGGTGCGACGATAATCCGAGCGCTCAGTGGAGGCGCGGGACACGTCAGGAATCGCGCGCGTACCTTATGCAGAACCTGGAATGGATCGATGTCGCAGCACGGCTCGGCACCGCTGTCCTGGCCGGCGCGATTCTGGGCATCAACCGCGATCTGCATCACAAGCCCGCCGGCCTGCGCACCCACGCTCTGGTCAGCCTCGGCAGCGCGGTCGTCATCGTTGTCGCGGCGTCGATCGGCGGCGCGAGCGGGGAAACCGTGGGCCGCGTGATCCAGGGACTCGTCACCGGCGTCGGCTTCATCGGCGCCGGCGTCATCCTCCATCACGACGCCGAACGCCGCGTTGTGGGCTTGACGACGGCTGCGTCGATCTGGGTTGCCGCAGCGCTCGGCGTGGCTTGCGGCAGCGGACAGTGGTTCACGGCCTCGCTCGGCCTGGCATTGACGCTCGCCGTCCTCGTGCTCGGCGGACCGATCGAGCGCGCCTGGGAGCGACGTCTCCGCGCGGCCAAGGGCGCCGCTCCTTCGGATGCGGAATCGTAATCCGACGTTCGCGATCGCGCGGCTTACGCCGGCGAGCATGGGATCAGCGGAACGGGGATCGAGACCGCGCGGCAGCGCCGGACCGTCGCCTGCCTGCGCCAGGCGCAACGCTCTTCCAGCGCCGGTGCACCCAGTACCACTGCTCGGGGTGGCGCAGGATCAAGCGTTCCAGCGCGGCGTTGTACGCCCGCGTGTTACGCCGGATTTCCTCGCCGACTTCAACGCAGGAGACCGGTGACAACGGTTCCTCGAAGCGCAGCACGTGTCGGCCGCCGGGTTCGCGCCAGCTCGCCGCAGGGACCACGGCTGCGTCCGACGCGAGTGCAATCAGCGCGAGGCTTTTGAAAGTCCACGCCGGGATCCCGAAGAAGTCGACTTCGATGCCGTCGGGCGGCCCGGCGTGCTGGTCGAACGGAAACACGATGGCATCGCCGGCGGCGAGCCGATCGAGGATGGCGTCGAGCGAGCCGCGCTTCGGCAACACACCGAAACCGGCACGCCGGAAGCGCCAGTTGACGAAGCGGTCGAGCCAACGCGGCTTGATCGGCCGGCGCACAAAATGAATCCTTCCGCGCATTTGTGGGAACTTGCTCAAGCCGGCGACCGTTGCCACTTCCCAGTTGCCGAAATGCCCGGTGAGGACAAGGATCCCCTTGCCTCGCTCGAGCGCACGCGTGAACACGGCAACGTTATCGACCTCGACCCGCGCGGCCTTCTGCCGCTCGCGCATCGAGCGAAAGCGCACGAATTCGGTGAACAGGCGCCAGAGGTGCGCATAATGCGCCTGCGCGAGCCGCTCGATCTCCGCGTCGGGTACGCCGGCGCCGAATACGCGGCGAAGGTTGTCGAGGACGACACGGCGGCGAAAGGGGAGCACGCGAAAGATGACCCGGCCCGACAGCGGTGCCTCCGTCTCCTCGGCAAGAGCCAAGGCGACCGAAGACGCGCTCACGCGGTCGTGCGTCAAGGATAACGCGATGGTCCGGATGCGGTTCTTTGCGAGCACCGCCGCGGCTCTCGGGCTCAAGATTGCCCGGGGCGCACCGTAGGCATCGCGCGCGACCGAAAAATCCCCGGGCTCGAGCTCGCCCAGCGCCGCTTCGCGCGGAAAGAGCTTGACGCAGGCTTCCTTGGCGGCGAAGCGAGCCGCAAGGCTCGCGGCGCGTCCGGGGCCCTCACCGCTGTCGTCGAGCTCCTGCGCGGTAAAGAATCGATGCAGGTCGGCCGGCGCCGTTTCAGAGAGCAGGCGCGCGATGCGCGCGATCTCGACCGTGTCGATGCCGCAGCGGGTTGCGGCATCGGGAATGGCCGCGGGGGCTTCCGCCATGCCGCGCGTCAGGTCGTGGCGCGCAGCAACAGCGCCGCATTCGTTCCCGCAAAACCGCGGCAGAGGATCAGCGCTACGTCGCCGCGCGGCGATTGAGGCTCGGTCGCGACGGGCACGCCGACGCAGGCCGGGTCGGCAACGGCATACGTCGCGACACCGGGCACGATGCGCTGGCGCAGGCTCGCCAGTGCGAGGACCGCCTCGATGATTCCTGCGGCTGCGATCAGATGCCCGAATGCCCATTTGAACGCCGTCGCCGGCGGCGCATTCTTGCCGAAGACACGGCGGATCGCGGCGGCTTCCGACGCGTCGGACTGCGGCGTGCCGTTGCCGTGAGCGGCGATCATGCCGACCTCATCTGCACGGATGCCCGCGTCCTCGAGTGCCGATTCGATCGCGCGCGCGAGGGCGTCGCCGTCGTCGCGGATTGCGAGCAGGCCTTGCGCATCGGTTGCACTGCCGCCGCCGAGCACTTCGCCCAGGATCGCCGCATTGCGCTTGCGCGCCGATTCCTCCGTCTCGAGCGCGAGCGCGGCGGCGCCTTCGCCGAAAAGGCTGCCGTCGCGGCGCGCGTCGAAGGGCCGGATCGTGTCCTTCGCCAGCAGTCCGACGTCGTGATAGTAGAGGACCATCTGCGGCTCGATGGGCGCATCGTGGCCGACCGCGAGCGCGCGGTCCGCCTCGCCCGTGCGCAAAGCCTCCATCGCCTCGATCACCGCCAGCGTGCCGCCGATGCTGTGGTTGGTGATGCAGGCGTTGGCGCCCTTGAAGCCGTGGCGGATGCCGATGTGGCCGAGTACGTTATTGGGTAGCGTGCGCAGCAGCCACATCGGATTGACCGTGCTGGACAGCTCGCGGCCGAAGGCCGGCAACTTGTCCTGTGCGGCCGTCAGCAGCGGAAAATAGTCGTACTGACTCTCGTAGCTGCCGCCGCCCGAACCGACGTAAACGCCGGTGCGATCGTTATACTCTGCAGCGGCTTCGGGCTCGAGAGCGGCACGGTGCGCCGACAGCCCGGATGCATCGATGGCGCGGTCCGCGGCATACAGGCCGAATAGATCGCTGCGCCGGATCAACTTGTGCAGTTTGCGGTCATCGACCATCTCGCGCGGATTGAGGTCGGAGATTTCCCCCGCGGTCTGCATCGGCCACTGCGACGTATCCCACTGCCGGATCGGTCCGATCGCCGAGCGGCCGGCGCGGACGGCCTCGAGGATCGATGCTGGATCCCTGCCCGCGGCACAAACCGCGCCGGTGCCGGTGATGACGACTCTGCGCGAGCTCATGCGGAGCGCCGGCGATGCGTCAGGCGCGGAAGCCGGCACCGTCTACTGCGTCCGGCCGGCGCAGGGCGACGCAACTGTTGGAACCGCCGAAGCCAAACGAATTGGAGATCGCGACGCGAACGCGCCGCCGTTCCGGCACGTCGCGGACCAGTGCCAGGTCGCACTCGGGATCCTGCTCGCGCAAATTGGCGTTTACCGGGAGCTCCCCGTGGTGGATCGCGAGCGCGCAGATCGCGACTTCGACGGCGCCCGCGGCGGCGATGAGATGGCCCATCGAGCTCTTGGTCGAGCTCACCGCGACGTCCTTTGCGCGCGAGCCGAACACCGCGCGAATCGCCGCGCTTTCGCTGCGATCGTTCATGAAGGTCGACGTCCCGTGCGCGTTGATGTAATCGACGTCGTCGATAGTTGCTCCGGCGTTGGCGAGCGCCTGGCGCATCGACTGGATCGGTCCGTCACCGTCCGGCGGGGAATCGGTGATGCGGTAGCTCGACAGTGAGTTTCCGTCGCCGGCCAGCTCGGCGTAGATGTGCGCGCCGCGCCGTCGCGCCGACTCCCATTCCTCGAGCACCAGAAATCCGGCGCCCTCGCCGAGCAGGAAACCGTTGCGCGTCACGTCGAACGGGCGGCTCGCGCGCTGCGGCGTCTCGTTGTCCGCCGAGAGCGCGGAAAGCAGGCAGAATCCGGCGATGCCGACGGGGCTGATCATGGAATCGAATCCGCCGGCAAGCGCGCAATCGACGGCCCCGCGGCGGATCAGCTTGAGCGCCGTGCCGATTGCCTGACCGCCGGAGGCACACGCGGTATGCACCGACGTCGCGTAGCCGCGAATGTCATGCCGGCGCGTAAGCAGCGACAGACCGGCCGTCGCCTGGCTGCGGCAGAACACCACCGGGTTGTTCGCCGACGCATCGGTAAGCAACTGTGTCGCATCGAGCTCGCCAGCGGCGGCGCTGTGCTCGTGCACGGCGACGAGCTCCGCGAAATCGACACCCATCATGCCCGTGCCGACCGCGCAACCCCAGCGCTCGCCGGTTGCCGCGGTCGGACGGATGCCCGCATCCGCAAGCGCCTGTTCGGCGGCCGCGAGCGCGAACCCGTGCGAACGATTGGCGAACTTGAGCAGCTTGCGCTCGCCGATCGCGGCAAGGGGGTCGAATTGCTTGACCTCGGCGGCGATCCGCACCGGAAAGCCGGATGCATCGAACAGGCTGATCGCAGCGCCGCCACTTTTGCCCGCGAGCAGCGCGGACCAGGTCGTCGCGACGTCGTTGCCAAGGGGCGTCACGAGCCCCAAGCCGGTGATCGCGACGCGGCGTCTGGCTGCCATTCAACGCTCCCGCGCCGCGACGTCCAGCCGCGCAGTGGCGACTCGGCGACCGTCGATCGTGGCCGAGAGGCGAATCGTGCCACCCGCGTCGCTTGTCGCGGAGATTTCAGCCCCGAGCTCCACCGCCTGCCCCGGTTCGATGAACGAGCGCATCTTGACGTGGGTCATGCGCTGCGGCACGAGCGCTGTCCCCGTCCCGGAACCGATCGCTGCACGGGCGAGGTCCAGCGCCAGGCGGATTTGGCTGTCGAGCAGCAGTGTCGCCGGAAACACCGGTCGCCGCGGAAAGTGATCGGCAAAAAAAGGCGCGGACAGCGGGACCTGAAGCAGCGCGCGCGCCGATTTGCCGGCGCTGCCTTCGAGGGCGATCAGCTCGGACGTGGCGACGCCGCGGAAACGGCCGGCTGGCGCGCCCGTGGAACACAGCAGCCGGAAACGCTCGCGCAGCGCCTCGGGCGCATCGAAGTCCTGAACCGGCAACATCGGACCCAGGCAGTGCTTGAGCTCTATGACTTTCGCGCCGTCGACGCGCGCGAAGCCTCCATATGCGACGGCTTCGTCGTCACAGCTCTCGATCTCGACATCGAGCTCGAGCCGCGAGCCGGGCGCGACGTCGCTGTGAAAGATCGTCTCGGTAGCAAGTGCCGCCACCGGGCGTCCGCGGAAAGCGATTGCCGACATCGCGACCCAGGCCGCGAGTTGGCCGACGGCTTCGGCGACCAGACAGGCGGGAAACGCGGGCAGGTTCTCCGGCACCGCGAATATTCCGCGTGCACGCATACCGGGCTCGAGTTCGGTGATCCGGTCGACGAAGGAAAACGCGGCAAAGCGATCGCTCATGCGCTGCGGGAAATCCCGCGACCTCAAGTGGCTGCCCGCGCTTCCCGCTGGGCGTGGAGCACAAGCTTGCAGAAGGTCTCCGGCGTGAACAGGCGCGGGATGTCGGCGACTTTCATCGGATTGCCGAAACGTTCCGCAGGAATCTCGGACAGGTAGCTCTTGAGCTGGGTCAGCCCGGCCGCGGTGAGCACGCCTTTCTGCTCGAACTCCGACTCGGGCATGTCGCCGCGTGCGTTCTCGATAATCTTGCCCCGCGGGATCTTGATCTTGAACGCCCGCTCGAGGCGGAAAACCATGTCGAGAAAATCGATCGACTCCGCATCGAGACCCTCGATCAGCGAAACGTCGAGCTTCACCTGGTCGACGTCGCACCCGAGCGCGTCGGCCATCGTCTCCGCGACCTTGGGGAAAACCGCCTGGATTTCTTCCTTGGTGATATCTGTATTCGCCATTCCGCTCACTCCATTTTGAAACCGCCGTCGACATTGAATACCTGGCCTGTCACGTAATCCGCGTACGGGGAAACGAGAAACCAGACCACATACGCAACTTCCTCAGGCTTGCCGTAGCGCTTGAGCAGGATCCGCGATTTGACCTCGTCGCCCGCCATCGCCCGCACATCCTGCGACATCTCGGTGTCGATGACGCCCGGCGCGACGCAGTTCACCGTGATTTTGCGCGGCGCCAGCTCGACCGCGAGCGCCCGCGTAAAGGCATTGATCGCGCCCTTGCTCGCAGCGTAGTTGGTCTGGCCGCGCCCGCCCTTTTCGCCGGCGACCGAGCTCACGTTGACGATCTTGCCCGCACGCTGCACGATCATGTGCGGGACGACCGCGCGTGCGACGTTGAACGCTCCGCCGATGTTGGTATCGAGCACGTCGCGCACGTCGTCGTCGTCGAAGGCGGCAAGCTGGTTGTCGCGGATGATGCCCGCGTTGTTGACCAGGACGTCGATCCGGCCGCAGCGCTCGGCGACGCGATCGACGGCTGCCGCGCACGCGGCGGAATCGCGGATGTCGACCTTGTCCGCAGCGACGCGCCGGCCCGCCGTCTTGCCGGCGCGGACGACCTCTTCGGCGGCCGCCGCGTTGTCGCGAAAGAAAAAGGTCACGTCGGCGCCTTCGGCCGCGAGGAGCTCGACGATCGCGCGCCCAATGCCCCGGCTGCCGCCGGTGACGATTGCCACCTTGTCGGTGAGTCGCGCGTCCATGCTTACTCCAATCGCTCAGCAGAATGATACAGAACGTCGCGAGCAGGCCCGGATGCCTCATTTGCCAACTGAGGTCCCGGAGCGAGGCGCGAGACAGTACAGCAGAAGTACGGCGAGCGCCGAGCGAGGACACAACAAAGCAGACGGGCCGCGCAGTAGTTCTGGATCATTCTGCTAGCCGGAAATGCAGAACCCGCCGTCTACCACTAGCGTATGGCCGGTGATCATCGCCGCTTCCGATAGACAGAGCAGGTAAACGGCGCCGGCAACGTCCTGTGGCGTCAGCACGGGGCCGGCGGGCGTGCGACGGGCGAAGTTCGCCAGCAACTCTTCCCGATTCGGAAAATAGCGCAAGGCATCGGTATCGACGACGCCGGCGCTGACGGCGTTGACGCGGATTTGCCGCGGGCCCAGCTCCTGCGCAAGCGTGCGCACCAGCGACTCAAGCGCGGCCTTGGAGGCGCCGATGAAGCCGTAATCGGGCATCGCTCGCGACGCGCCCAGGCTCGACATGGCGATTATACTTGCGCCCGCCGGCATTAGCGGCACCGCGCGCTGTGCCAGCAAGTTCAGCGCCAGCGCGTTGGTCTCGAGGCACCAGCGCCAGTGCTTGAGCGTCATCTCCAGTGCCGGCTTGAGCACGCCACTGGCCGCATTGCTGACCATGATGTCGAGATGATCGAAGTGCTTGCCGAATTCGACAAACATTTCGTCGACGCTGTCGGGGATGCCGACGCTGGCCTGGAGCGCGCAGGCGCGCCGGCCCATGGCGCGGATCTCGGCGCAGAGCGCTTCGGCCTCTTCGGCGCTGTTGTAATAGTTGACCGCGACATCGCTACCGGCGGCGGCCAGCTTTTGCGCGATGGCGCGGCCGATGCCGCGCGAGGCGCCTGTGACGAGCGCAACCTTGCCGGCTAAGGGAGCTGACATCGATCGGTGACTTTTTTGGGGTCCGGAACGTCCGGACGCGGCGCCGGGCAGGCGGCAGCGGTGCCGTCAAAGCGCTGCCTTCCGGACAAACAGTAATTATCGCCCGCTTCGCCGTTCAGAGCAATGTTGCCGCTGCCAGCAGCGACACTTCAGTTCGCTGCCGCAGCCGCCCGCCTGGCGCGAACGAAGCGTTGCGCCTCGAGGGTCCAGTGCCGCTTGATGCTGTGCCAGACATCGGCCGCCCACATTATGTTGGAAGCCCGAGGCTCCGGCAGCGGCGCACTGCCGGCCGGATTGCTCGGGTCGAAGGCGTTGATCCAGTCGCGCACCGCCGGATCCTCGGCGAGTTGCTCGGTGCTGGGCACGAACACGTGCGAATACTCGGCCGGCAGCGTCACGTTGCGGACGTTCGCCTTGCCGTCTGCGTGAAAGGTTTTCACGCCCTCGAGCCCGGGTCCGTCCCACGCGAAGAAATCGACTCCGATGCGATACCCGGTGAACTCGTCGACGGTGTCCGGGAT
>JALYSM010000172.1 GCA_030854785.1 Pseudomonadota bacterium | reverse complement strand
CCGCATCGCCTCCGCGATCGCGAACAGGTACGCTTCCTCGCTCGGGTAGTGCTCGTTGCGGAAGAACAGCGACACGACGCCCGGCGAAGCCGCCGTCATGAACGCCTCCTCGGCGCTGACTTTGGCGAATGCCGCCCGCAGATGAGCGACGTCGGCCTGCGCCGCTTCGGCGTCGCGGACGCCAATGGCCGCGTTGCAGGCGGGCGTCTTGCGGCGCGAGCGCCCCGGATCGCCGAACACGCGTTTCGCGAGACCGGGGAACTCCACCAGATCCTGGTACACGAACGTGTTGCCCGCGCCGCCGAATCCGCTCAGCCGATCCTTGATGTACGTCGCGTAGCTGGGCTTGCTCATTTCGCCGTCATTGATGACGTCGACGCCCGCTTCCGATTGCTTGCGGACCACTTCCTCGACCGCGGAAGCCACGCGCTGCGCCAGCGCGGCTGCGTCCACTGGCACGCCCTCCTCCTTGGCGTACATCATTCGGATGAGGTCCTCGGGCCGGGGCAAACTGCCGGTGTGCGTCGTGAGAAATCGTTCGCTGCTTCGCTTCATCACGCGCCCTCGATCGAATCGCTCCCGAGCTAGAGCCGGCTGAACCACAGCAGCGACAGGACGAGCGAAAGCGTCAGCAAGATCGCCGCGACACCCGCAAACAGGAACGCGATCTCGGTGTCCTTCTTCTCGAGGACGAACTGCGTCGTCAGCCGCTGGTAGACTTTTTTCAGATCCTCCGAAGTGCCGGCGTAGAAGTACTCGGCTCGAGTCACCTCGGCGACCTGCTTGAGCGTCTCCTCGTCGAGACGGACGAAGATAGACCAACCTTCGTATCCGATCGCGCCGCCCTGCTCGGTGCCAAAACCGACCGTGTATACGCGAACGCCGTGGTCGGCGGCCATCCGGGCGGCGTCGAGCGGATCGGGACCTGTCGTCCTGCGGCCGTCGCTCAAGAGAATGATCACGCCCGATGTGTAGGATCCGGGAGGAACGGGCTTGAAAGGCTTCTTTTCCGTCTTGGGCGCTGACTCCAGCGATCTACCGCGCGCGCCGTTCGGCGACAGACCGCCCTTGAATACGAGCGACTCGAGGTCGATCCCCGCAGCGGGAAACAGCGTCTGCAGCGCAACGTAGAGCGCGCTGCCTGTCGCCGTGCCGCGCTGCAACTGGAAGCGATCGATCGCAGCGAGCAGATCGTCGCGGTTTCGCGTCGGCGGCTGCACGAGCGAGGCCGTTGCGCCGAAGGCAACGATGCCGATGTCGACGTCGTCCGGACGATCCTGGACGAACGCCTTCGCGGCAGTTTGCGCGGCCGTGAGCCGATTGGGCTCGACGTCGCGGGCGCTCATGCTGAGCGACACATCCATGGCAAGGACGATGGTCTTGCGTTCGGCAGGAAGCGTAAGCACCGCCGTAGGACCGGCACAGGCAACGATCAGGGCGATCTCGCACAACAGGAACAGCAGCGGCGGCAGATGGCGCCGGAAGCGCTGGCCTGCGCCGATCGCTTCCTTGACCAGACCAAGGCTCGCATACCTTATGACATCCTTCTTCTTACGGCGGAGCAGCGCCACATACGCCGCGACGAGCACCGGCACGGCGAGCAGGAACCATAGGATGTGTGGATGCAGGAACTTCATGCGATCACGTTCCGAGCTCGGCGCAGCGGCTGTGAGGATGTCGGCCTAAACGACTTTCGATTGTCGCGCTACTCGCCGACAAGGACGTCCTCGAGCCGCGCCGCCGTCGTCTAATGCGAATTATGCACGGATAATCGGCCGAGCAGCGCGGTCCCGTGGCGGCCCCCCCGGCCGGCGTCGTTTAAAATCGTGAACAAACCCGCGGCATCAAGCTTACCGGAGGCTCTGCGCATGAACCCTTCACCATCGAAATCGTTGGCGGGAGTCTTTCCGATCGCGCCGACACCATTCACCGAGTCCGGCGAGGTCGACATCGATGGGCAGCGTCGCGTGCTCGACTGCATGGTCGACCAGGGCGTCGACGGGATCTGCATTCTCGCCAACTACTCCGAGCAGTTCCTGCTTACCGACGCGGAGCGCGACAGCCTGGTCGATGTCTGCCTCGCGCACGTTGGCGGCCGCGTGCCGGTAATCGTGACGTGCAGCCATTTCAGCACGCGGATCGCGGTCGAGCGCGGGCGCAAAGCGGCATCCGCCGGGGCGGCAATGCTGATGCTGATGCCGCCCTATCACGGCACCGGTCTGCGCGCGGATGAGAAAGGAATGCTCGAGCATTTCACGCGCGTGGCCGACGCCGCCGGACTCCCCATCATGATTCAGGATGCGCCGTTGAGCGGCGTTACGCTGTCGGTGCCGTTCCTGGTCCGGCTGGTCCGCGAAGTCTCGGCCGTGCGGTACCTCAAGGTCGAAGTACCCGGGGCGGCCACCAAGCTGCGCAGCCTGGTCGAAGCCGCAGGCGACCTGATCGCGGGACCGTTCGATGGCGAGGAATCGATTACGCTGATGGCGGACCTCGATGCGGGCGCCACCGGGACGATGCCGAGCGCGCTACTTCCGGATCTGATCAGGCCGGTTTTGGAGCAGCATCGCTCCGGACGACGCAAGGAAGCAGCCGCTGCCTACGCTCGTATTCTTCCCCTGATCAATTTCGAAAACCGTCAATGCGGCCTGCGCGCGACCAAGACCGCCATGATGGCGGGCGGCGTCATCAGGAGCGATGCGGTACGCCACCCGCTCGAATCCCTGCATCCGGCGACGAAGGCGGCGCTGCTCGAACTCGCTGCAGAAGTTGATCCGCTGGCGTTGCGGTGGGGAAAATAAAACGGCGAGCGGGGCATTCGCGATTTGCCTGTAGTACCGAGCGAGCGAACAGCGCAATCGCTCAAGGCCGCGAGGCCATCGCGCCATTCAACGCATCTTCCGCGGAAATCTGCGTCGACGCCTGCGACGTGGAATAGCGATCGCAGAGTTCCTGTTCCCCGAGATACACGTAGATGTTTCGCCGGCGAGCAATCGGCGCCGGCGGCAGAGAAGGGTCTCGTGTTGGGGTCCGGCGGGGCCGGACGTGTTTGTAAAAATTTCAACAGGACTTCTCCCATGACTGCCTCTTTCCTTATCGCACGTCAGGCCGCACGGCTGGGCGCAGTCGCGTTATGCCTGATACTAAGCGCGTCGGTCATCGCTGCATCCGGCAATTACCAGGTAACGAATCTCACCGCCGACGTACCCGGTGTCGCGCCTAACACAGACCCCAATCTCGTGAACGGGTGGGGCATCGTCATGAGCCCAACCAGCCCGGCTTGGGTTTCCGATGCCGGAACCGGCAAGTCGACGGTTTACGACGGCACCGGCGCGCTCAAGCGCACCGTTACCATTCCGGCCGTGAACGGCATAGACCCGGGCGCACCTACGGGCATCGTGTTCAACCTCGGGGCCAGCCCCACGTCGACCGACTTCCTCGTTGCGGGCGCGGGAACGGCGGCACTCTTCCTCTGGGCAACCGAGGATGGCGGTGTCGCCGCCTGGGCGGGCGGCGCCAGCGCGACCATCAAGTTCGCCGCGGCGGACGGTGCCGTCTACAAGGGTCTGGCGATGGCCGGCGATGGTGTAAGCCACTTTCGTCTATACGCGGCCGATTTCCACAACGGCAAGATCGACGTCATCGACTCCAACTTCGCGCGAACGAGCGTGCCGGGCGGGTTTGCCGACACCACGATCCCGACAGGGTACGCACCGTTCAACGTCATGAACATCCAGGGCAACCTCTATGTCACCTACGCCGTGCGCAAACCGGGAACCAATGACGATCTCGCGGGTAACGGACTCGGGTTCGTCAACGTCTTCGACTCCGATGGCTTCCTCATCGCACGCGTAGCCTCCCACGGCAAGCTCAACGCGCCCTGGGGCATTGCGCTCGCGCCTCAGGGCTTCGGCAAGTTCAGCAGCCATCTATTGGTCGGCAACTTCGGCGACGGGACGATCAACGCCTACAACCCGGCGAAGAAATTCGCCTTCGCCGGGCAGCTACGCGCGTCGAACGGCCACGTGCTGACGATTGACGGTCTGTGGGGAATCGCGTTCGGCAACGGCTTCCAGCAACAGCCTACCGACACGCTGTTCTTTGCTGCGGGCCCGGCCGAGGAAGCCCATGGCCTGTTCGGCAAAATCGAGCCGGCGCCTTCGCAGCCGCACGCCGCCGATTGAGTCGTAACCCATCGGGCGTCGCGCGCCCGACGGATTGCAGCCCCATGAAAACGCCGCGGGAAGCCGCGGCGTTTTTTGCGGCCGGCTTCGTGCGTTTACCCTCGGGACGGCGGCCATGATTGCCGGTTTGCGGTCATAAATAATGGTAGATTGACCGCAATCATGGAGCATGCGTCCGCACCGCCCTCCTTGCCGGCAATCGCCATCGCCGCCGACGGCGATCGATCGATGCTAACGGGCACGCTCGACATCCGCACGCTGCCCGAAGCCGAAAGATCACTGAAGCAGTGGCCGAAGAAACAGAAGCCCCGCACGCTCGATCTCAGCAACTTAAGCGATCTCGATACCCCGGGTGCGTTGTTCCTGTGCGGACTTCGGGACAAAGGCGTGACATTGACCGGCATCCGTCCCGAGCACAAGGCGCTGCTCGATCTCGTCGGCGGCCTCGATCTCAAGCCGCTGCCGAAAGAGGACCGCGTTCCGCGATGGCGGCAAATCGTCATCGAGCTCGGCAGGGGCGCGGACGAGGCCTGGCATGACACGCTTGCCGTCATCACGTTCATGGGACGCGCGGCGAGCGCAGTAGGCAGCGCGTTGATTCACCCGAGCACGCTGCGGCTGCCGTCGATTTCGCGCCAGATCGCCGAAACCGGGATCAACGCGCTCCCGATCATCGGACTGATGGCGATCATGATCAGCATCGTCATCGGCTACCAGGGCGTCGCCCAGTTGCGTCCCTACGGCGGCGAGGACTTCACCATCAATCTGGTGGCAGTGTCGGTGTTTCGCGAAATGGGAGTGTTGATCACCGCGATCATGGTCGCGGGTCGTTCGGGCGCCGCGTTTACCGCCGAGATCGGCGTGATGAAAGCACGCGAGGAGATCGACGCGCTCAACGTGATGGGCATGGATCCCATGAATATGCTGGTCGTCCCGCGCCTGATCGGTCTGGTCATCACGCTGCCGCTGCTCACGTTCTTTTCCGATGTAATGGGCTTGGTCGGCGGGGCGATGATTGCTCAGTCGCTTCTTAACGTGTCGCCTCTGCAATATCTGGATCGCGTGCACCACGCGCTTGACGGCAACGACCTTTTCGTCGGCCTTTTCAAGGCACCGATCTTCGGTTTCCTCATCGCCGTCATCGGCTGCATGCACGGGCTCAGGGTGAGAGGCTCAGCGGAGAGCGTCGGCCAGGAGACCACCCGCGCAGTGGTCAAGGCGATTTTTGTGGTGATCGTGCTCGATGCATTGTTTTCCATCCTGTTCGAGAAGCTCGATCTGTGAACGCCAAGGCGCAACCGATCCTGTCCGCACGCGGCATCGTCAACCGCTTCGGCAAGCAGGAAGTGCACGACAGGATCAGCCTCGACATCCTGCCCGGCGAAATCATCGGCATTGCAGGCGGTTCGGGCTCGGGCAAATCGGTCCTCCTCAAGACCCTCACCGGCCTGCGTCGGCCGGACGCGGGCGAAGTGCTCCTCGACGGCAAGAAGGTCGAGACGCTCGAGCCTGCAGAGAAGGCCTCGCTCATCGGCGTGCTGTTCCAGCAAGGAGCGCTGTTTTCGTCGCTTTCGGTGGCGCAGAACGTCATGCTGCCGCTGCGCGAGCATACGGCGCTCGCCGAAGAAGAGCGGGAAAGGATCGCGGCTATGAAGCTCGCGCTCGCCGGACTGTCGGCCGAAACCGGAATCAAGTTTCCCTCCGAGCTTTCCGGCGGCATGGTCAAGCGCGCCGCATTCGCACGGGCGCTCGCGCTCGATCCGCGCATTCTATTTCTCGACGAGCCAACCTCCGATCTCGACCCGCTCACCGCCAGCGGCATCGACGCGCTGATCCAGAAGTTGAACCAGAGCCTGGGTATTACGGTCGTTATCGTCACCCACGATCTCACGACGCTCTTTACCATCTGCGGTCGCGTCGCCGTGCTGGTCGACAAGAAAATTACGGTCGGCACGCTGGACAAATTGATGCGGTCCACCCAGCCGTGGATCCGCGAATTCCTGCACGGGCCGCGTGCGCAAGGCGCGATGACCGCAAGAAAGCACAGCCATGGAAACGGATAAGCATTATTTCATCGAGGGCCTGTTCATCATCGGCTTCGCGGTCGCCGCGGCCTTTTTTTCGGTCTGGCTCGTGAGTTCGGGCCATCGCGACGATGTGCTCTACCGCATCCATTTCACCGAATCCGTCACCGGAATGGCGTTGGGCGATCCGGTAAAATTCCACGGCGTCGATGTCGGAACGGTCAAGGCGATGGCGCTCGATCCCGCAGATGCGCGGCGGGTGGAGGTAGATGTCCGGCTGCGCAAGGAGGCTCCGGTCAAGACCGATACCAAGGCCAGCCTCAAGCTCAAGGGCGTCACCGGCGTCGTCTATATCGAGCTCAACGGCGGAGCGCCTACCGCGAAGAGCCTGCTTGCCGTCACGCCGGAAGGTCAGATCCCGGAGATCGCCTCCGAGAAAAGCAGCCTCACCACCGCTCTCGACCAGTTGCCGAAAGTGATCGAAAAATTCTCCGCCATCGAAGAACAGACCAAGAAGGTGGTCACCGATGTGGGCGAAGTGGCGGGCAGGATCAAGGATAGCCCCGTAATGCGGCTATTCCCGGCGCAGGAAAAGGCGTCCGCGCCGGCGGAAAAAGCAGCGATCCCGCCGAAGGAAAAACCCGCTCCGAAGCGCTAGGCTGGAGCGTTACCGCGAGCTGATTGCCGGGATCTTCGCGGGATCCTCGAGCACGAACCGCGGATTGATCCTGGCGTCGTGCCAGCGAATGCCGAAGAACAGATGCGGGCCCGTCGAGCGCCCTGTCGTACCGACCTGCCCTACGCGATCGCCTTTCCTGACGTCCTGCCCGGCCTGCACGTTGATATCGGACAGATGGAAATACATGCTGACGAGGCCATCGCCGTGATCGACGAATACCGCATTCCCCGGATAGAAAAGGTCCTGCGCCAATATCACCGTTCCGTCGGCGGCCGCCAGTACCGGCGCTCTGGCGGGTACCGGATAATCGGTGCCCGTGTGCGGTTGCGCCGCAGGCTTGCCGTTGAAAATGCGGTCGACGCCGAATGACTTGCCTTCGGGCAACGGATTCGCAGGCTTGCCCAAGGGCAGGGTGAACCTCGCCGGACTATCTTTGCGATTGAATACTTTTCCCAGCAGCACGCGCTCGCGCGCGTTCCGCTTGAGATCGGCGGGTGATGGATTGGCTTGCGCGATATCCGGCAGCTCGATCTCCTGCGTGCCGTAATTGCGCGGCTCCACGGCGATGCGCGCCGTTTCGATGCGGCCCTGACCCTGACGCGCGACGGCGATGACGCCGGGTTTTTGCTCGAGGTCGATGGGGAAATAGCATGTGTCGCCCAGCGGCGCCCACGACCGCGCGCTCATGCGGCAGCGCACCGTTCCCGGGACCGACCAGCGCACGAGCGTGCCCGGCACCACGGAAAGCGTCGCCGACTTCGTGCTTGCCTTTGCCTCCGCCGCGAAGCTCGGCGGCGGAAACGTGCATAGCAAAACGCTGGCGAGGACAAGCGCGGCCGTTCCGAAAGGCGGGTGATCGACGATCATGCTGCGAGCTCCATCGACGATGACGCATTTTTGCGTCGTCTTACGCTTGTGCATCATATCGGAAACGACGCGCAGTCGCTGTCCGCAGGCACCGCCTGCGCTACAGGGTCGGCGCGTGGCTCACCCGAACAGATGCTTGTAGAGCAGAAAGCCGCAGAGGCCGAGCCGGATATAGGCGGGGACTTTCAGAAGCAGCAGTGGCGCGTGCCGAATGCGCTGCAGGTACGCCATGTGGCGGTCGCGGAAAAACACCAGGCGAATGCAAGCCCAGGTTTCATAACCGAAGACGGCAAGCAGCAGGAACGGCACGATCGGCCATTCCTGCGCGAAGTAGAATGACCATGCACACATCAGCGCCAGAGACAGCCAGAAGAAGGCGGCCCGCAACGCAATCTCTTTCGGATCCGCGCGTTCCAGGAGCATGAGCGTGTCGTCGACGGTCACCCGCAATCCACGCAGGTCCACCGCGATGAACACGATGAGCAGGAAATCGATGAGCACGGCCACCCTCCCCCAGGCGCACGGACTCAGACTCATTTATGGGAAAATAGCGCGCCGGCGTCGTCGTAGTATGCGTTAACCGCAAGCGATGAGCACAAGCTACGTTTCACGGCGGCTGACCAAGGCAGCGCGTCGCGAGATGGCCACCGCGATCGTCAAGGAAAAGGGACTGCTGCCCAAGGCGCGTTCCAAGACCGATTAGCGCCGCTCCAACGAAAAGGCCCCGCGTCGGCGAGGCCTTTATTACGAACCAGTGCTTCGCTGCATTACACCGTAACGGTTTCGCGCTCCTTGACCGCGGTCTCGGGCACAGCCGGTTGCGCCGGCGGCGTGGGCTCGCTCTGCTTTTTCATGAGCTCGTTCTGCTTCTTCAGCGCCTCGACAGCCTCGCGCTCCTTTCTCGCGAGCTCTGCAGCGCGCAATTTCCACGACCATTCGCTGAATTCATAGCACATAGGCGACTCCTTTCCGTTCAAACCACGACGGGTCCTCCCGCCTCGTTCGAGTTGTGCGCCCATGTTACGCCCGGTTTTGGCGCGATGTCCATCGGCGACCGAACCTATTGCGCAGGAACGAAATTCGCGGCTTGTCCGCGAACTCCCGGGAGCGAGCGCTGTGGCGGCTCGTCCGCACCGTCCAGCCGTTTGACGTCGCCGCTGAGTTCACCTCCCTCCGCCACGATGAGCTTGCCGTAACGGATGGTGCCGGAAACGCGACCGGTGCCGTGCACGACCAGCCGCGTGCGCGCGGTCAGCTCGCCCGAGAATTCGCCGTGGATTTCGGCAATGTCGATGAGCGCCGTACCCTTGAGCGTGCCGGGCTTGTCGATCCGCATTACCTTGCTGTGGGCGGTCGCCTCGACGTGGCCCTCGATCACGAGGACGTCGCAGTCGGAAATTTCCACGCCTTTGAGCTTGATGTTGACGCCGATGAAGAGCCGGCTTCCCTGCGCTTCCGTTGAATCGAGCGCGGCAGCGGGCGTCGCCGGCACCGGCGCGGCCGGCTTGGGCGGAACCGCTCCTTCACGTGGCGAAGCCGCTGCTGGCGCCGGGCTCTCCGGGGCCGGTGCCGCCGGCGCAGGCGCTGGGCGCGGCGGCGGCCCGGCTGCGGGCCTCGAGGGTGAAACCGGGGGTTCGTAGAGCGCGGGCTTGAGCCCCGGCTTGGCGGCATCTCGGGGGTCGATAGGACGATTGAAACCGAGCATGGCGACTCCTTCGGCAGTGATGGCTATGACAACGTCATTATCGTCCCACTGCCGCCGTTTGCGCAATACCCGTTGCAGGAAATTCGATGCAAGCGCCGTCGGATTCGGTCGGGGCAGCGACCGCATCAGGTGGCGCGCTTGCCGCGGTCCCGGTCAACCTTCGCGTCTTCCTTCTTGGTCTCGCGCATCGCCTCGGGCTCCAGTTGCTCGGCGCTGATGTTGAGCCTGATGAAGACCGCCCAGGCCGCCAGCAGTGCCGCGGCCATGATCCCGATGCTGGCCGCGTACGGGAGGAGCGACGGGTCTTCGCGGCTGTAATGGAACACCGCAACCAGGGCTTCGATCGACAGCGCCACGACGAGCACGACCATGAAGCGCGACAGGAAACGCCGCACGCGCGTCGGGGCGCTCATCTGCGCCTCGCGCAGAACCTCTTCTTCGAGAATCGTCTGGCCGAGCTGCAGCGACGCCACGGCGATGGTCAGCAGCGCGATGGCGTCAAGGACGTTGCCCAAGCGGTCGCTCACCGACATCTCTGTCGGCGCCACGACCTGCCAGAGCTCGTAGCCGGCAAACACGAGCAGCCCCAAGGCGCTCGCCACGAACAACGCGCTGATGACCAGATGACCTGCGGGGAATATCCGGTGAAAGTATTTCATCTTCGCCACGTCCTTTCTGCGCGCGCCGCCGGTACACTAGCCCGCCGGGTTGGGAAAACGAGCCTGCACGGCCGCGATGTCGGCGAGCGTTTCGGCATCCAGCACGAATTGCGCCGCGGCGATATCCTCCTCGAGCTGCGCCATCGTCGTGGCGCCGATGATAGGCGCGCCGAGGAACCAGCGGCTTCGCACGTAACCGAGCGCGAGTTGCACGAGCGAGATACCGCGCCGCTGCGCGAGCTCCGCGTAGGCTCGAATGGCTTCGCGAACCATGGGCTTGCGGAAGCGCACGCCCAAACCGTCGAACAGCGTGAAGCGCGATCGGGGCGGTTGCGCATCGCCAAGGTACTTGCCGGAAAGTATCCCGCCGGCGAGCGGGCTGTACGCGAGCAATGACATGTGTTCACGGAACAACACTTCGGCAAGATCGTTGTCGACGTTGCGCGACACCAGGCTGTAGCTGTTCTGGATCGCAACCGGGCCGGGTACGCCGAGCTCTCTCGCAACCCGCTGAAATTCGCACACGCCCCACGCCGTCTCGTTCGAAAGACCGTAGTGGCGGATCTTGCCGGCCTCGATCATCGCCGCCATGCCTTCGACCTGCTCGCGAATCGACGGCCCGTCCTTCTCCTTCGCCGGATCGAACTCGGTCGAACCGAACATCGGCACGTTGCGCTGGGGCCAGTGGATCTGATAGAGGTCGATGGTATCGATCTGCAGCCGCGCCAGGCTGGCGTCGACGGCCTCCGCGATCACGTCACGCGTCAGGTCGGTGCGGCCGCTGCGAATCCAGTCGCGGCGCCCAGGGCCGGCGACCTTGGTCGCGATGACGAGCCCGTCGCGTGGATGTCGCGCCAGCCAGTTGCCGAGATAGGTCTCCGTGCGACCCTGAGTCGTCGCGTTCGGCGGTACCGGATACATCTCGGCGGTGTCGATGAAGTTGATGCCGTGCGCGATCGCATAGTCGAGCTGGGCGTGGCTCTCGGCTTCGCTGTTCTGTTCACCCCAGGTCATCGTGCCAAGGCAGACCTCGGAGACGCTGAGCTGCGTGCCGGGGAGCGTACGGTATTTCATTGCGGATCTCGCCTCGGAAAACGAAGAGTTTCGTAAGCTTATCCGATTCATAGTATCGTTAGGCGCCCGTATCGGGCGCAGCGGCTTTTCGTCGGACGATTCCGTCGTCCCCAACTCCAACCGCGCAAGCAGCGAATCATGCTGGAGCCTGTGGCACATTCCCCGACCACGCTGGAGCCGCCGTCCGGCGCAGGCACCGTCGCCTCGAACCGGTCGCTGCGTGCACTGAAGGATCTTCCCGGTCCGCGCGGCTTGCCGGTGCTTGGGAATCTGCTGCAGCTAGACATTGCGCGCGCGCATATCATCCTGCAGCACTGGGCCGACGCATTCGGCCCGATCTACCGCTTCCGCATCGCGCATCGCAACGTTGTCGTGATCTCGGACAACGAGCTCATCAATGACGTGCTGCGCGACAGGCCGGGCGGATTCCGCCGCAGGAAGCTGATCCAGGAAGCCATGCTCGAGCTCGGCATCAACGGCGTATTCGGCGCCGAGGGCCTCGACTGGCGGCGCCAGCGCAAGCTCGCGATGCACGCGCTCAACACCAACCACCTGCGCGATTTCTTCGGCCGACTCGATGCGGTCACCGCACGGCTGCAACGGCGCTGGGAGCGCGCGGCCGAAAGCGGTGAGCGCATCGACGCGCAGCGCGACTTGATGCGCTTTACCGTCGATGTGACGACCGGGCTCGCGCTCGGCAATGATCTCAACACGCTCGAGAAGGAGGGTGACACGATACAACGGCACCTCGACAAGGTTTTCCCGGCGCTGGCGCGACGCCTGTTGTCGCCGATCCGTTATTGGCGGTGGGTCAAGCTGCCTGCCGATCGTGAGCTCGATGCGGCCATGGTCGAGGTGTACAAGCTGGTGAACGAACTGGTTTTCGCCGCGCGCGAGCGTGTTGCCCGAAGTGCGCACGCCGAGCCCGCCAATCTTCTCGACGCCATGATCGCGGCGCAGAGCGACAATGCCGGCGCGTTCACCGACGCCGAGATCGTCGGCAATACGCTCACCATGCTGCTCGCGGGCGAAGATACCACCGCGAATACGCTGGCGTGGATGATGCATCTCATGGCGGAGCATCCCGAGGTGCAGGCGAAGATGCAAGCGGATGCCGACCGCGCGCTCGGTGACGCCGGCCGGGCGCCCAACTATACAAGCACCGAGTCGCTACGTTACATCGAAGCCGTCGCGCACGAGGCGATGCGGCTCAAGCCGGTCGCGCCGTTCCTCGCGCTCGAGCCCAACGAAGACGCCGTGATCGGCGATGTCCGGGTGCCGAAAGGCACGGCGGTCTACCTGTTGACCGCGTATCCGGCGACGAGAGCAGAGAATTTTGCCGACCCGACCTCCTTCCGCCCGGAGCGGTGGCTCGACGCCGGAGACCGCGCCGGAGAAGGCCATAACACGCGTGCGTTCCTGCCCTTCGGCGCCGGACCGCGCTTCTGTCCCGGCCGCCATCTCGCCATGCTGGAGATCAAGATGGTCGGCGCGATGCTCTGCCGCAACTTCGACGTTGCGCACGCACCGGATTCGCCGCCAACCGAGGAGCTCTTTTCGTTTACGATGATGCCGAAGAATCTTTTCGTTACGCTGCAGCCGCGGCGAGCATGATCCGCCTTGCGATCATGCCGATCGTCCCCGCGATGCTCACGGCCTGCTCGACGCCACCATGACTGCAGCAGCACCGCCAGCCACCGTCGCTGAGCTCGCGCCCACTGCAAAGCTGCGCGCCGTGATCAACCTCGGCAATCCGGTTCTGGCCGGGAAGGATGCCGCCACCGGCGAGCCGCGCGGCGTTTCGGTCGACCTGTCGCGCGAGCTGGCGAAGCGCCTGGGCGTGGCGCTTGAGCTCATCACCGTTACCACGGCCGCGAAGTCGGTCGAGGCGATCAAGTCCGGCGCATGCGACGTCGCCTTTGTCGCCATCGATCCTGCGCGCGCCGTCGACATGGACTACACGGCCGCGTACGTGTTGATCGAGGGCGCGTATCTGGTGCCGCAAGACTCGCCGATCAGGAGCAATGCGGAGGTTGATCGCGAAGGTATTCGCGTCGTGGTCGGCGCGGGCAGCGCCTACGATCTGTATCTCACGCGCGAGCTCAAGCGGGCGCAGATCGTGCGCGTGCCGACGTCGGAGCGGGTCGTGCAAACGATGCTCGCGCAGCGCCTGGAGGTCGCGGCAGGCGTCAGGCAGCAGCTCGAGGCCGACGCGAAGCGTCTTGCCGGCGTGCGCCTGCTCGATGGACGGTTCATGGTCATCAACCAGGCGATGGCGCTGCCGAAGGGGCGTCCCGCGGGAGCGCGCTACCTGGCCGGGTTCGTCGAGGAGATGAAGGCGTCCGGCTTCGTCGCCAGCGCTCTGGCGCGACACGGCATCGAGGGCGCCGCGGTGGCGCCCGCGGCGCCGGGCCGCACCTGAATGCATCAGCGCCCGTCGAGCATGAAGGCTCTCCTGCACATCGTTTGCGCGCTTCTGCTCGTCTGCGCGAGCGTCGACCTGGCCGTCGCGGATACGATCGTCCGCGATCTGCCCCCCGGGTTGCACGTGCCGCCTGGCGCGCAACCCGGCCCGGAGTTCGACGTCGAACGCGCTACCGATGCGTGGCTGGGCATCCTCTCGCCCGAGCAGCGCGCGCTCTCCGATGCGTATTTCGAGGGTGGCTATTGGCTCAAACTCTGGTCGCTGCTCTACAGCGTCGGCATCCTGGCCATTCTCTTGTGGACGGGCTTGAGCCGGCGCATGCGCGATTTCGCCGAGCGGGTGAGCCGCGGGCCCTTAAGCGTCGCGATTTATGGCGCACTATTCATCGTCGTCACGTTCGCGCTGAACCTGCCGCTGTCGATCTATGAAGAATTTGTTCGCCAGCACCAATACGGTTTATCGAACCTGACTTTCCCGAGCTGGATGCGCGAGGCGCTGCTGGGGCTCGCGGTGACGCTCGTCTTCTGGCCGGTGGTGCTGTCGATGCTTTATGCCATTGTCCGTCGCACCGGCCCGCGCTGGTGGGTCTGGGCGACAGGCTTCGCGTTCGCCGTCACGCTGCTGCTGGATCTCATTTACCCGGTGTTCGTCGCGCCACTGTTCAATGACTACAAGCCGCTGCCGGAAGGACCGGTGCGCGAGGCGGTGCTGTCGCTGGCGCGAGCGAACGAGATTCCGACCGATCACCTGGAGTGGTTCGACGCCTCCAAGCAGACCACGCGCATCAGCGCCAACGTGTCGGGTCTCGGCGGCGTGGCGAGGATCAACCTGAACGACAATCTCCTCGAGAAGACGTCGCTACCCGAGATCCGGGCGGTGCTCGGTCACGAGATGGGTCACTACGTGCTCAATCATCCGTTCAAGCTCGCCGTCTATTTCGGGCTTCTCTTCGGCATCGCCTTCGCCGCCGTCCATTTCGCGCTCGACCACGCGCTCGCGCGCTGGGGTTCTGCGTTGGGCCTGCGCCATCGGGCCGATCCGGCCGCGCTGCCGCTGGTCGTGGCCATCTTTTCGATCGTCTGGTTCGCGCTTACGCCGTTCACGCACACGGTCGTCCGCAGCATCGAAGCCGAAGCCGACGCGTTCGGTCTGAATGCGGCCCGCGAGCCGGAAGGCTTTGCGATGGCGGCGATGCGGCTGTCGACCTATCGCAAGCTCAAGCCCGGCCCGGTCGAGGAATTCATCTTCTACGATCACCCCAGCGGCTACGACCGCGTGCGCCGCGCGATGCTCTGGCTCAAGGAAAACCGGAGCGAAGCCGCGGCGGCGCGGCCGAACCGGTGAGCAATCGCGCGGCAGTTACGCCGGTTGTGCCGCCTGCCGCTTCCGCGGCGCCGGTTGGCGCGGACCCTTCTGCTTCAACAGTCGCGCCTTGCCGCGGATGAACTCGGTGCCCATCGCGTCGCGCTCGTCATCCGAGAAATGCTCGCCCAGCTCCTCGAAGAGCTTGCTTTCTTCCTCGCTGATGTGGTGGTCGAGCGCCTCGTGCAGGACTTTCGCGTGAGCTTTCCACATGTCCGAGCCGGCATCTGCCGTATTCGCGAGCCTTTCGAGAACGATGTCCGCCAGGTTGTGCTCGACGAACCCTTCGTTGCCCGCTGCGCGTGAATCCGGCGAGGTGCGAAGCTGCGTCAGCGGCGTGTAGACCGCAGCCTCCTCGGAGCGCGAATGCGCCACCAGGAAAGGCTTGAGCTCGCGCACCAGTGCCTTGCGCCGGGCGCTGGACTCCGTGTCGGCGAGCTCCTTGGACAGCTCGCGGATGAGCTCATGGTCTTTTTGCAACAGAGTGCGGACATCGGTGTCGCTATAGGTTCCCAACTTCGCCTTGACTTTTTCGAATACGCTCATCGCCGGCTCCATCGTCATTGCCGAACCCAATGTTCAGCCGGCGGCGATGATCGCAAGCAGTTGCGAGCTTGTCAGTCAGACAAGCGCTGAAAGTTTTGTCGGCGCTTTCCTACAAAGCAGCGACAAGCGGCGCCCCGCCGCAGACCGCGACGGAGCGCAACCAGCGGCTACGAACCAGCGATTACTTGAAGATGATTTCCTGCACGTTCCTCGTGCCGAGGATCTCGCGCACGTCGCTGCGCTTGACCATTATCTCGACCTGTTTCTTTTCAGGGCCGACGAGCTTCTCGACAATGGCGTCGAACTTGTCGTCCGAGCCATCGAACGCTGCCCAGTTCTTCGACTCGACGAGCAGCATGAGGTCCCAGTCCTCGCGATTTCCCGGATTGCCGCCGAGAATCTTGCAGGAAATGATCAGCTGCTGCTTGCGCGCCTCGTCCATCACCTGTTTCCAGGTGCTGGCGAGATCGCCCAGGTACTGCGAGCTCATACCCGGCTTGACGCGCACGAACGTCACCGTCCATACCGAGCCCTGCGTGTATGGCCGGTCTGCCGCCCAGGCGACGCCCGCGGCAAGGCAGGCCGCGCACTATGGTGCGTCGTAGTCGGAGGGCCCTACGCGCCCCAGGCCTTGAGCGTCAGAAACTCCCGCCGCGTCTTCGGGCCGTACGTGACGAAGGCCGGGTCGGCGAACTCGCGATACGCAAGCCGATCCCGCGCCACCTTGTCGCCGGCGAGGTGCTTTTTCAACACGTCCGCGGGAATCTTGTAGACGGCGAGCGCATTGCGCCCGAACACCTTGGCGCGCAGCGCCGGCGTGATCGCGGTGTAACCGTGTTTCGCCGCGAGCTCAGCGGAAATCTGGAACGTGCGAAAGGCCTGGATCTGATCCTGTGGCGAGCCGTACCAGATCGAGTCCGTGCCCCACAGCACGTTGTTCTCGCCGACATGCTTGAACAACTTGCCGAGTGCATGCGCGGCGGCATCCGGGTCGCGCATGAGAAAGCGCCAGGTCGATCCGAGCTCGGCATAGACGTTGGCGCCCGGCATGACGTTGTTTTCGCGCAGGCTCGTGACCAGCGCATCGATGCCGTCGGCGCGCCGTGGGTCGTAGGGCCCTTCGGTCTTGCCGGTGACGAAACCCGAGTGATAGATGAGGAAATTCACGTCGGGATAGCGCTTGGCGACGCGGCCGACGTCGGCGCAGGTCGAGTGGGCGTACGACTCCGGCCCGAACGGCAGGCCCTTGTGGATCGCGATGTTGCGAACGCCAAGCTTCCGCGCTTTCTCGATCAGCGCCAACCCGGCTTCGTCGTCGAGAAAGAACCCCTTGCCGTCGGGCCCCCACTGCGTGTAGGTCTTCCACGCGGCGATCGGATAGCGTTGAGCGAGCTCGTCCATCCCCTCGAGATCGCCGGCCTGGTTCGGATTGACGCGGCCGTGCAGCAGCAAGCGGTGCGTGCCCTCCATGCGCTCGACGATGCCGGCCGTCGCCGCCGCTTCCTCGATCGTCAGCGGCTCACCCTTGCGTGTCGATGGAACGAACGAGAGCACGACGAGATCGGTATCCGAATCGAGAAAGATATCCTTGATGAACGCGTCGGAACCGAGGCATTGCAGATAACCGAGCCCGGGCGCCGAAGCCGCGCTGCAACCTTTGAGCTCGCTGAAGCCTTTCAGCGGCTGCGCGCCGGGCGGCAGGGCGCGCGTCCACGCGCCCGTCGGGTTCACGAAGTGGCCCTGCACGTCGAAGATGAATTCCTGGCGATCGAGTGCCGAGCGCGCGAGCTGCATATCCAACGCCGACTCCGCCGGCAGGTCGTAGTAGCCGCCACGGCGGCCGCCTGCAGCGTATGCAGCGTATGCCGCGTTCATCGCGAGCAGCGTGCTCGCGGCACCGCAGGCCGAGACCAGGAACTTGCGTCGCGTCAGGCCCAGGCGCCGCGCATTGAAGCTCGCGGCGTCGAAGGCGAGCTTTCGCGCACGATGATGCACCGGCGCGAGCGGGATCGGCGCGAACTCGCCGTTGGTCGATGCGTCGAGCTTGATCGGCAGCCGCGTGCCGTCCGGATCGTTACGGTATCGCATCCGTGATCTCCTGGTCGTGCGCCGCGACGAGATATACGCCCGTTCAACCCGCGATTCAAGCGGGAAGGTTATACTCGCTGCGCCGCATCAAATCGGGGAACCAAGTTGTCGGCCGGGCCGGTCACACACCGAGAAGGCAACGCGAGTCCTGGAGGAGGCTCTGTGAGCCGCATCGTTGCGCTAGCTGCAGTCGTGTTCGTACTGGCGCTCGCGGGTTGCGCGACCGCGCCAGCGCCGCAATCGGCCTTGCCCGTGACGCCGCCGCAGGATGTGGCCGCATCGCCGATCGTGCGCGCGCCTATCGCACAAACGCCGCTGCCTGCTCCGGCGTCGGACACGGAAAAGGCACCTGCGCCTCCCCCGCTCGTTCCTATCGTCGTTCCTCCGAATACGCTGTACGTCTGCGTCATCGACACGCAAGGCGTCAGGCAGCAGACCGCGATCGAGTTCTCCTCGCCCAAGGTCGGGAAACTCTGCCGCCGGCATCCCGAGATGAGCGCGTGCAAGTATGAGCGCAACCTCTGCCGGAGCAGCGGCGGCCGCGTCTTTGCCGCCAACGGCACGGAAATCACGCAACTCACCGAGATGGAGTACGACAAGCGCGTGTTGCGCGTCATCTTCCGGGCGGATTGAAGACGCCGTAACGTAGCTAGCCGCTCGTTGGCAGAAGCGAGGCAAGCAACCGCTCCGTCACGACATCCCAGGTGAAATTCTTCAAGGCGTATCGGGCCGCGTGAGTGCCGGCCTCCCGCCCTCGGTCGCGGTTGCGAGCGGCGTTGCGCATAAGCTCTACGAGATGATCGCCATCGGGCTCCAGCGCGTCCCCCGATTCTTTCTCGGTCAAGAGTTTGCGAATGGGCGCGCTTCGTATCCTCTGCGCGAATGCCGCATCGATGAACTCGTCCGTGGGCCCTCCGGCGGTGCAAAGAACGGGGACGCCGCAGGCCATCGCCTCGAGGACCGGTAAATTGAACCCTTCCGCCCGATATGGCGACACATAACAATCGGCACCGCGCAGAAGGTGCGCCATTCCCCGCATCGACATCGTTCGGCCCTCGTAGACGAGACGAGCGGCGACGGTTTCGCGCGCTCTCGCTGGCAGGCCATCGAGCACCTCGCGCACGAAGCTCCTCGACGGATAGAGTCCGTCCAATCCCTTGAGCACGAGCCGCACTTCGGGCTCGGTCTCGGCGGCGCGCACGAAGGCCGCGAGCAGGATATCCAGGCCCTTGTTCCACGTCATCGCACCCACCGCGATGAAGACGAACTGGTCCTGCACGCCTAGCGCTCCACGCAATGCCGCGCGGTCCTCCTCGTTCGGATGCATGACCGTGGGATCGATGCCATGCGGCACGACATGAATCCGCTCGGACGGGAGCCCGAAGCGCTCGAAGGCGAGCGCGGCCCAGCGCGAAGGCGCCACCACGCTCACCATGTCCGGGACTTCGGAAGCGGAAGAGAGACCGCTCCGGTTCTCCTCGCTCAGAACCCGATACTCGGCGGTGCCGAAGACAAACTTCCGACCCGACGGCGGCGCGCTGAAATCGGGACGTTCCGGGCGCATGCTGAAAGTCGCCTCCGGCGCGAAGCCCGGTTCGGGCGCGGAGAGTTGTGAGAGCGCACGTTCCTGCTCCGCCGCGAAGATGCCCGGCGTCGGCTTCCACGCGTCGGAGTAAAAAGGCAGGTCCCGGAAGCGCAGGTCGACGTCGGCGCGCTTCAATATGCACAGGCAATGCGCCTGGGCGACCAGCGCGTACGAGTGGTGTATGAAACGCCAGCCCTCGATCAGCAGGCGCTTGCGGACCATCAACCGCCCGCGACACCGGCACGCAACGCGCGCAATTGTCTCTCCAGTTCCTCGATCCGCGCTGCGAAGCGCAACACGACTGCGAGACCGTGGGCGTCGAGATCGAAGTCACGGTACAGCCGGCCTGCAGTTCGCACGAGGCTGACGGAATACGTGGCAAAGGTCCACGATCGCGCCGCCGGATCGACCGGGACGAGCGCCCCATCGTCGACCAACTCGGTGAGCTCGGCCTCTGTCAGCCCCGATATTTCAAGCAACTGCGCCCAGCTGATTTCGCCCCGCTCGTCGACGCGAAGCGCTTCGCTGGTCTCAATGTTCATGGACGGCCTCCCCTTCCAAATGGGCTCGAGGGTTGAAGTTCGAAATTTCCGCGAGCTGCCGGAACAGCGCGCGTTCGCGCTCGTCCACGACGGACGGCACGACGATCTGCACGATCGCGTAGAGATTGCCCGCCTCCGTGCCGGATCGCGCCAGCCCGCGCCCGGCGAGCCGCAATTGCTGGCCCGCGCGCGTTCCGGGCGGCACCTTCAACGATACCGCGCCGGCCGGTGTCGGCAGGCGCACCGTCGTTCCAAGCACCGCCTCCCATGGCGCAAGCGGCAGATCGAGGTAAAGGTCCTGCCCGCTGACGCGGAACAGCGGGTGCGGCTCGACGACGATGTCGAGATAAAGATCCCCGTCGCGGCCGCCTTCGACACCTTTGCCGCCTTTGCCGGGGATGCGCAGCTGCTGGCCGTTGGTCACGCCCTTCGGTATCCGCACCTTGATGCGACGCGGAACCCGGCGCGCGTTGCCCTTCTCGTCGAATTCGAGCACGGAGAGCTCGAGTTCTATCTCGGTGCCGTGAAAGGCCTGGTCGAAGGTGAGGTGTACCGTCGCTTCATAGTTGCGGCCGGAGGTGAAGGCGCGGCCTCCGCGCGCGCCCGCGCCATGGCGTCCGGCGAGCCCCGCAAACAGGTCGGCGAGATCGATGTCGTCGAACACCGTCCCTGCGCCCACGAATTGCTGCCCCCAGTCGGGCGGCGGCTGGAAGTCCTGTCCCGGCGTGTAGCGGCCGAGCTGATCGTACGCGGCACGCTTCTCGGGATCCTTCAGCGTTTCGTAGGCCTCCGCCATCTCCTTGAATTTCTCTTCGGCGTTCGGCTCCTTGGAAACGTCGGGATGATACTTGCGCGCGAGCTTGCGGTACGCCTTCTTGATGTCCTCCGCACTCGCTTTGCGGTCGACGCCGAGAATCGCGTAGTAGTCTTTGTATTTCATTGTCGCCGCCTGGCCGAATCCGGGCGCTCATTCTAGCGCGCGTCGCAATCGGCATGTGGAGCACCGGCAGGCTGTGCCGCAGCGCAAGAATCCGCAGCGTCGGTGGCGACCGAAAGCCGGCGAGGCAGGTAAAAAATTCGCGCGTTCCCGCACGGCCTTCCGCCTCGCGGGTCGATCACTCGGCCAGCAGATAACCGCGGCTGTCCTCGAGGAAATGCGGCCCCGCATCGGCGCGCACGGCCGTGCCGACGCCTTCAGCCGTCAGCACTTCGAGCAGCAGCGCGCTGGGCACGCCGCCGTCGATGATGTGCACCGAGCGCACGCCTTCGCGCACCGCGCGCAACGCCGCGGTCACGCGCGGCCGCATTCCGCCTTCGACGATGCCTTCGCGCAGCAGCGCGTCGGCCTCGCTTGCCGTCAGGATATACGCGAGCCGGCCAGCGCGGTCGCGCACGCCCGGCGCATTGGTCATCAGGATCAGCTTTTCCGCCTCAAGCGTTCGCGCGAGGCGACCGGCGAGGAGATCGGAATTGATGTGATACGCGGTCCCGTCCGCGCCTACGCCGATGGGCATGATCACCGGGATGAAGTTGCGCGAGAGCAGCAGGTGGATGAGATCGACGTCGATGCTTTCGATGTCGCCGACAAAGCCCAAGTCCGGCTCCGCTTCTGTCGCGTCCTGCGGCGGCAACGTCATCCGGCGTGCATGGATGAAACGCCCGTCCTGCCCGTTTAAACCGACCGCCCGGCCGCCGTGGGTGTTGATGAGTCCGGTCAATTCCTGATTGAGCTCGTCGAGCGCCATCTCGACGACGGTCAGCGTGCGCTCGTCGGTCACGCGCAGGCCGCGGTGCCTCCGGCTTTCCATCCCCATCTGGCGCATGAGCGCGTCGATGCGCCAGCCACCGCCGTGCACGACGATGGGCTTCATTCCTACTGAGCGCAGCAACGCCACGTCGCGCGCAAAACCCGCCTTGAGCGCCGAATCGGCCATCGCGTTGCCGCCGAAGCGGATCACCAGCGTCTTGCCGTGATACGCGCGGATGTAGGGCAGCGCCTCGGCGAGGATGCGGGCTTTGGGATTGGCGGCCACTGCAGAGGATTATAATGCGGGCGATCGTCGAACGCGCCGAACCCTGCGCTGTTCCAACGCTTCCTCGATGAGCATCGACTGGAACGCCTTCACACCATGGTCGGCCGCGGTCGGCGGCGTGATCATCGGTGTCGCCGCGGCGATGTTGGTACTCGTGAACGGCCGGATCGCGGGCATCAGCGGCATCGTCGGCGGCCTGCTTCGACCGACGCCGGGCGATGTCGCGTGGCGCGTGGCCTTTGTCGCTGGCCTGATCGCAGCGCCCATGCTGTACATGATCGTCGCGGCGCTGCCGCCAGTCATCATCGAGGCGAGTTACCCGACGTTGATCGTCGCCGGATTGCTGGTCGGCGTCGGCACCCGCTACGGCGCGGGCTGCACCAGCGGTCATGGCGTATGCGGAATTTCGCGGCTGTCGCCGCGTTCGATCGTCGCCACGCTGTCGTTCATGGCGGCCGGATTCGCCACGGTGTTCGTCGCGCGGCACGTCCTCGGAGCTTGAAGACGGTAATGTACGCATTGGGCTCCTTCCTCGCGGGACTCGTTTTTGGTGCCGGACTCCTCGTATCGGGCATGGCCAATCCGGCCAAGGTCCTCGGTTTCCTCGACCTCGCGGGCGCGTGGGATCCCTCGCTCGCCGTGGTGATGGCGGGCGCGGTCGCCGTCGCAGCCGTCGTGTTTGCGCTTGCGGGCAGGCGTGCGTCGACGCTGCTCGGCACGCCGATAGCGCTCCCCACGGAGCGCCGGATCGACGGCAGGCTCGTGCTCGGCAGCCTCGCGTTCGGCGTCGGCTGGGGACTCGCCGGCTTATGCCCCGGACCGGCGCTGGTCGCGCTCGGCGCGGGCAAGATCAAGGCGCTGGCGTTCGTCGCCGCGATGCTCGCCGGCATGCTGGTCTTCGAGCTCGCCGAACGCGGGCGATCGGGCGGTGCAGACACGGGCGAAAGGGCGCGCCCGAGCGCATAACCTCGATGGGTGGTGTCCACCTACCTGCCAGAAGTTTACGGACGGTCGCGATAGTGCGGTAACAGGGGCTTGCGACGGCCCGGTTCAAATTCTCAGGCCACCCGCGATCTTTTAAGCGTGGGCCCGCCCGGATTGGTGCCGATATAGCGAGAACTCCAAAAAACGAAAGGCCGGCAAAAGCCGGCCTTTCGCGCACTACCGTGAAACAACGGCTCGCTACGGGCTCACTTTGATGAGCTGGGCTTGCGGCTTGCCGTTCTTGTTGTCGAGCGTCACGATCATCAGGCCCATCGCCGGCGTGACCGCCCACTCGGCGGAGTTGACCGAGATCGTGTTGCTCGTGTCGGTCGCACCCGGCGCGACGGTTGCGAAGCCGCCCGTGCTGATTGCGTTCGACCAGGCATTGAACTTCGCCGAGCCGTCGACCACATCAACGTTGCCGCCGAAAACGTCGAAGCTTATCGCGTGATACGTGATGCGCGGATTTGCCGAGGACAGGCACGGCTCGCCCGTACGGCAGAGTTGCGCCGAGCGCACCGGCAGCAGCGCCGTCGAGCTGTCCGTCGGGGCCTGGGCGAAGAAGGCGATGCTCGCCCCTCCGGAACGCGTGCTGAACACGAAGCTTCCCATGCGGCCATTGAAGCTGCCGGTCTGGACCGCTCCCTGGTCGACGCCGACCACCACGTAGTCGTCGATGCCGTCGCCATCCACATCAACGTAGATATCGAACTCGTTCGCGGACGGGCTCGACCAGCGGTTGAACGTGTTGACGGCGAAGACCAGCAACTGCTCCGTGGCGGTGAACGGGAACGACTGAACACCGACCGCGCGCACGTCCCACGACGGCTTCGACGGATCGTTGTTCTCGCTCTGGTTGCTGCTCTGCTGCCCCGTGAACTGCGGGTCCTGGAGTCCCCACGCGTAGAAGTCCGCGTCACCGGCGATCGTGCCATTCGCGTTGGTCACTCTGGCGACCGTCGACGGATTCGTGCCGGTGAGGGCGCCGATCGTCGTCGCGACGTTCGACCGGGCACGCGGGACGAGGTAGTACGGCACGCGGAGTGTGACGCCCGCGTTATCCGACGCACTCGCCGGGGTGAACTCGACGAGGCCGGCGACTTCACGGAACGAAAGTCCCGCGCCGTTCGCCGCGCCTGCCGTTGCCGCAGGCACGTTGAGGGTGACGTTCACGGTCGCGCTGCCATGGCCCGGAACCGTCACCGACGTCTTGTCGAGGCTGATTGTGTGCGGCGACCCGGCCGGGAGAGCCTCCGGGAGCGCCTGTGCGACGTTGAACTTCGCCGACGAAGACCCGTTGTTCTGGAGCGTGATCGACTTCGTCTTGCTGAAGTTGCCGGTGAGCTCGGCGAACCCGAAGTTGACGGCGCCGGAGAACTTGTTGTCGGCCGAGCGCGCGACCACCTGCGTCGCAGTCGATTTCACCGGCTGCACGAGGCCCGTGCCACCTCGGCTCGCCCTGTAGCCGAGCACCCCGGACGGAATGCCGGTATTGACGATCGCCGCCTTGATGTCCTCGACCTTCCACGTCGGATGCGCCTGACGCGTGAGTGCCGCGACTCCCGCAACGTGCGGTGAGGCCATCGAGGTGCCGGAGAGGGTCGCCGCACCGTTGCCCGAGCCTATGCCCGTCGACACGATGCTTACGCCGGGTGCCGTAATGTCGGGCTTCAGGCGGCTGTCGAACATGCGCGGACCGCCCGAGCTGAAGTCGGCGAACCCGGTGTAATTCGGATTCAAGGCGAGCGCGTTCGTTGCCGTCGCAGTTCCTCCGTCGTTGTTGCGGACTCTGCGGCCATCCGTGCCGACCGCCGTGACACCCTTGACCCCGAAGAACGGAATCGTCACGTTATAGGGACCCGTCTCGGCGCTGCCGGTGATCGGGCCCTCGAACGGCGGGTAACCGGCCGCGTTGTTGATCATCAATGCCGCGGCCGCACCGTTTTGCTGCGCGAAGATCGCGCGGGCAACGCGGCTGCACGTGCCGCGAAGGGTGACAATCATCTTCCCCGCGAGGCTCGCGGGGAAACCCGGATACGCAGCGTACGCGGCCTGCGAGCAGCCGAGCGCAACGCCGCCGCTCGGATAGGACGTGCGCAGCACCGCGATCGGGTAGACCGTGCCGTCCGCGAACGTCGCACCGTTGGCGTTGATGGCGACGACTGTCTCGTGGGTGATGCTGAGCAACAGCGACGCGCCCGGCCAGCTCGCGGTCGGATCGTTCGCCGCGACCGAGATCGCGCCGTCTCCCGTCGCCGGAGAGCCTGTGATGTACTGGTTCGGGCCACTGTTGCCGGCCGATGCCACGACGATGACGCCGGCCTTCGCCGCATTGGTCGCCGCCTCGGCGGACGGATCGTCCTTCGAGCCGAAAGGCGAGCCGAGCGACATGTTGATGACGTCCATGTCGTTGTCCACGGCCCACTCGATTGCGTCGACGACCACGTCGGTCGAGCCGTCGCAGCCGAACACGCGGATCGCATAGAGGTTGGCCTTCGGAGCGACGCCGGGACCAACGTTCCAGCTATTGGCCGAAACCGTCGACGCGTTGTAGGGACCGGCGTAGGTCGTTCCTGCCGCGGTCACGCCGGAACCGGCAGCGGTGCCGGCAACGTGCGAGCCGTGGCCGTTGCAGTCGAGCGGATTCGGATCCGGGTGCGGGATCGGCTGGAGGTTGGCGTTGTAGCTATCGCCGACCAGGTCGATGCCACCCTTCACACGTGGCGCCGACGGCCCGAAGTAGCTGGGATTGGCGGGCGCTGTCTCGGCTGCGTGGGCCGCAGTGTATGCCGCGGGCGTGCCCGGGCCGCCGAAGTTCGCGTGCGTGTAGTCGATTCCGGTGTCGATGATGCCGACTTTCACGCCCTCGCCGCGGAAGGCGGGGTTTCCCCAGACCGTCGGGGCGCCGATGAGCGGTACGCTGCGCACGTTGTCCGGCGTCATCAGCTGCAGCGACCGAACGGCCGTTACGCCGGGGAGCGCCGCGAGCGCGGGAGTCTTGTCGGAAGCGATCCGGACCTTGATTCCGTTGTAGGCCGCCTGATACGTCGCGAGGATCGTGCCGCCGAGGCTCTCGATCTGGCCGCGAAGAGCGTCCTGCTGGCTCTTCAACTGGGTCTTGATGTTGTCCTTCTCGGACTGCGAGAGCTTGCGGCCGGCGTCTCCCTGCTGTTCGGCGACGGATTGGCCCGTCAGCTTTAGCACGACCGTCACCGCCTGGTTATCCACCCCGAGCGGCGCAACCACCGGCGTAAAGATTTGACTGCCGTCGCTACCCTCGACGGCCTCCGGACGCATCGCATTTACATTGGTGGCGGCGATGCTGCCCAAAAGCACTGCGAACGCAGCGAATGCGCGTATCGATCTGAATCGCATGACTTCCCTCCAAGATTGTGTCTAGGACTTGCCGGATAGCCCGGCGGCTGAGCAACCGCCGGATGGGCGGCTCGAATTGATGTTGTTTTTTTCCAAGGTGGCGGATGTTGCCGTTTGTTTTGACGCAAGTCAATACGTGGCTTCCGGGTTCTGCCGCGAGTGTGCCACCATTTGTATGGCACGACCGCAAGCAGGATAGGGATACTAGGCGGGCTCCGTGAGGTGGCGCAAAAAGCCGAACCTGACCAGGACCTTGATCGCGCAAGTTCTAGAGAGAGGGTGGGTCTGCGGTATCGGCAGAAGATGATCGAAGTCGACTTGGATGAAATCAGTTTAGATATACTGAGTTATGCTGATCTTCCGCCAACTGTTCGATCCGCAGTCGTCGACGTATTCGTACTTGCTGGGCGACAGCCGCACGCGCGAGGCGTTGTTGATCGATCCGGTGTTCGAGCAGGCGCGGCGCGATGCCGCGCTCATTTCCGAACTCGGCCTCAAGCTCGTTGCCACGCTCGAGACGCACGTGCATGCCGATCACGTGACCGGCGCGTGGCTGCTGCAGCGGCAACTCGGGAGCGCGATCGCGCTCTCCGCCGCCAGCGGCGCCAAAGGCGGCGACCGCTATCTCGCGCACGGCGATCGCGTGAAGTTCGGTGCGCGCTATCTCGAAGTGCGCGCCACGCCCGGCCACACTCAGGGGTGCGTGACTTATGTGCTCGACGACGAGAGCATGGCGTCCACCGGCGATTGCCTGCTCATCCGGGGCAGCGGCCGCGCCGATTTCCAGCAGGGAGACCCGCGCGCGATGTATCGCTCGGTGCGCAGCCAGATCCTGACGCTGCCGCCGGCCTGCCTGCTCTATCCGGCGCACGATTATCGCGGCCTGACGGTGACCAGCGTCGCCGAGGAGCGGCGCTTCAATCCGCGGCTGGGCGGGGAGATCGGCGAATCCGATTTCGTCGGCTACATGAACAATCTCGGCCTGCCGCATCCGAAGCTGATCGACATCGCGGTGCCCGCGAATCTGCGCTGCGGTCATCCCGAGAAGGACACGGCGCTGCCCGTCGAGCCCGGCTGGGCGCCGCTGACGTTCACCTTCGCGGGCATCTGGGAGATCCAACCCGATGCGCTCGAGGAAAACGCGGCCAACATTCAGGTCGTGGACGTGCGCGAACCCGACGAGTACCACGGCCCGCTCGGACGCATCCGCGGCGCGAAGCTGATTCCGCTCGGAACGCTGGCCGCGCGCGCGGGCGAGCTGGCGCGCGACCGTCCCGTCGTCGCTGTCTGTCGCTCGGGCGCCCGCTCGGCGCAGGCATCGATCTTGCTGCAGCACGCCGGCTTCACCGATGTCGCCAATCTCGCCGGCGGCATGCTGCGCTGGCGCGCCGAGGGCCACGCGGTCGAGGGCGGGCAGGCATAACATTGCCGCAGATGCCGAGAATTCGCAAAGGCCAGGTTGTAGCCTTCGTTCCGCGGACGGTGTTCCGGGAGCGTTTTTACACCTCGTTCTTCGACCCGGCCTTCGACAGCGAGCGCGACGCGTTACAACGTGTCGAGGCGATCGCCTGGAAAGCGTACCGGGAGGGACGCAAGGCGCCGCGAACCCGCAAAGCGGGCAAGGGGTTCGCCGACCCGGAATACGAGCTGTCGATCGAGTGGTCCGCAGCGCGCGCCCGGCTCCGTGCGGCGGCGGCGCAACAGAAGAAGGCGTCGACCCGATCGCGCGTTCTGCTCATTTGCGGCGCCGCGCGCAACGATGGCACTTGTCCCGGCGAAATGTCGAAAACGTTTCGCCTTGTTCGCATCGCGCGCAAGGTACTCGATGACTCCGGCATCGATACCGACGTGCTCGACTTGAGCCTGCTCACTTCGGAGTACGGCAAGCGAATTTTTCCCTGCAAAGGCTGCGTGTCCACGGCGCAGCCTCTTTGTCACTGGCCCTGCAGCTGCTATCCCAATCACGCACTCGGCCAAATCAACGACTGGATGAACGAAATCTACGAGCGATGGGTCGCGGCGCACGGCATCATGATCGTCACGCCGGTGTATTGGTACGAGGCGGCGAGCCCGCTCAAGCTCATGATCGATCGGCTTGTCTGCGCGGACGGCGGCAACCCGGATCCGACGAGCACCTCGGGCAAGGACCCGGCGAAGGCCAAGGCGCTCGAGGTTAAAGGCTGGGACTATCCCAAGCACCTCGCCGGTCGCGTTTACAGCGTCATCGTGCATGGCGACGTAGCCGGCACCGAGACCGTGCGGCGGGCGCTGTCGGACTGGCTGGGCTGGATGGGCTTGCAGTCGGCGGGGGAGAAGGCGAACCTCGATCGCTTTATCGGCTATTACGCGCCTTATGCGACGAGCCACGAGGCGCTCGATCGCGACACCGGGGTTCAGGAAGAGGTCCGCAACGCCGCGCGCACGCTGGCCGAAGCGGTCGGAGAGTTGCGCGCCGGACGACTGCCTGCGCCCGGTGCAAGACTCAAGCGTCCGCGCCCCAAATGAACCGGCGAGACGTCGGACGGAGTCCGAAATGAAAATAGGCGCCGCGCCGATTCCCGCGCGCGGACGAACGAGGCACACTTACCGCACGGTCATAGCCTGTGGCCGGACTGCATCGGAGGTAGCCATGAAATTATCGACATTCAGGGCGTTCGCGTTCGCCTTTGTCGCCGCGTCGGTCGGCGCGCAACCAAGCGACGGTAACGACGCGCGCACGGCGCCGCCGGGAAGCTCGAAGCAGGCCGAATACGATTGCTCGGGGATGACTTGGATCGCGCTCGACAATTGCCTTCGCCTCAACGCGGACAACGCGCGTTCCGGCTCGACGAGCGTCATCACGCCGGCGCGCGGCGCGGCCCACGACTGCAGCGGCATGATCGGGGCACCGCTCGAAACCTGCCTCGAGCTCAATGGGCAGTCGGAATCTCTCGGCGCCCGCAGCCGCGCCGCCGATACAACCAGAGTGATGGAGAGCGAGCGCGAACCGCGCGCGCAACCCGAACCAGGAGCGCAGCGATGAAGAAAGGTGACAAGATTCACGGTGAAGGCAATTACAAGGCGGCCAAGGAATTCGACGACGCGCAAAAGGCATTTGTCCAATCCGGCCGCGTCGAGGAGGCGGCGGGCAAGGCCGCGCCCAAGTCGAAGGCCGAGGCAGAAGAGCTCATACGGGCGGAGGAACTGGCCAAGAGCCGCAGCAAAGACCGGAAGCCGGCGCCCACTAATGACGCGGCCGAATCCCGGCGCAAGAAGTGAGCTCGGCCGTAAGTACGCTGCGGCGCGTTTTGCTCTGTCTTACAAGCTACTCCTTCGTTCTGCGTGGCTATTTTTACAACAAACGATCGCCGCTCCCTGGAACCAATGCTGGCTGGAATGCCGGCCCGTTTCCGCACGGCACGCCCGGCCCGGGCGCCAGGTACCCTGCAGGGTTGCTGGCGCGGGCTTTGCTGCCTGACGCGTTAGAGGGCGCCCCAGTGCGGCGGTGGGACGAATCGCGATATAGCCGCAACAGGGCGACCCTGGGGCCGATGCTGGCCGGCTTGATACCCGAATGAGTGGAGAAACCCATGACCCGATCTGCATCTTTGCGATCCCTCTTATGTTGGGCTTTCGGTGTCGTCGCGACGACGGCAGTCGCGGGCGAGATCACGCTGTACGAAGGAGAAAATTTTCAAGGGCGTAGCCTGACTTTGCGCGGCGAGACGCGCAACTTCGACCGCACGACTTTCAACGATCGCGCCTCTTCGCTCGTCGTCAGGGACGGGGTGTGGGAAGTGTGCACCGACGCATACTTCGCCGGCCGCTGCGTCACGCTGCGGCCCGGCGAATACCCGGTGCTGGAAGGCGGGCTCGACCGGCGGATCTCGTCGGCACGCCAGGTCGCCGATGCGCCGGCGGTCGGTTATGGCGCACCGCCGCAGGGTTATGCCGCGGCTCCGGGCTACGGCAGCCCGGGCTACGCGCCATCGAGGGGTCCGGCGAAGGCGATACTCTACGAAGGCCCGGATTTCCGCGGGCGCGCGTTCGCCATCGAGCGCAACATCGTGCGCAACCTCGAGCCCACGGGTTTCAACGATCGCGCGGCATCGCTGCGTGTCGAGCGCGGCTACTGGATCTTCTGCAGCGACGCCAATTTCGAAGGCGAGTGTCTGACCTTCGGGCCGGGCGATTATCCGAACCTGCCCGGCGAGCTGAACCGCCGCATCTCCTCCGGACGAATGATTCACGATCGCTACCCGTACAGCGCGCCGCCGGCGTGGAATCGAGGGTAGGCATCGACCGTTGAACGGTGCGTCAGA
Source organism: Pseudomonadota bacterium (assembly GCA_030854785.1). Lineage (GTDB taxonomy): Bacteria > Pseudomonadota > Gammaproteobacteria > Burkholderiales > Casimicrobiaceae > PALSA-1003. The sequence continues at coordinate 73 of JALYSM010000172.1, read as the reverse complement.
GCGTGGGTGGCCCTGGCCGCCCACGCTTGCATTGATTTGACGCTGCCGGCGGCCTTCGGGTACCGTCGGATAC
>JALYSM010000136.1 GCA_030854785.1 Pseudomonadota bacterium | reverse complement strand
GCCTCGGCGTTGCTCGCCACCGGGACCCGGGCAGCCGCCGGCAGATGGCGCGCCAGCCACTGCACGCATTGCGCCAGAGACTGTGCGTGCGAGTACACCCGCGTCACCGCGTCGAGCGCGACATTCTTGGCGAGCAGATTCTGGACGATCCGCAGCTTGATCTCGCCGACAATCGTCAGCGGCGTCTGGCACATGAGATCGAGCGTCCGGCCTACGGCGCCCTCGGTGGAATTCTCGACCGGCACGATGGCGTAGTCGGTGCGCCCGCTCTCGGCGGCGCGGAATACCTCGTCGATCGAGCCGCACGGCTCGGCCACCACGGAATCGCCGAAATGACGCGTGACCGCGGCGTGACTGTAGGTGCCGGCGGGACCCAGGTACGCAACCGACAGTTTTTGCTCCAGTGCGAGGCAGGCCGACATGACCTCGCGGAACACGCGGCCCACCGCGGCGTCCGACAGCGGCCCGCGGTTTTCCGCCTGCACGCTGCGCAGCACCTGGGCTTCGCGCTCCGGCCGGTACGCCGGACCGTTCTTGAGCGCGCCGATCGCCTGCGCGCGCCGGGCACGTTCGGAGATAAGCCGCAGCAACTCGCGATCGAGAGCGTCGATGGCCGCGCGGTGGCGCTGCAGTTCTGCTCCGTCGTTGCGGTCTCGATCGTTGCCCATGACTTGTCCGCTTGGCGCTCGCTCAGTCGTAACGCACGGCAAGAGTCTTCAGGAGCGCGCGCGGCGCCTACTCGCCGTTCTCGTCTTCGGTCTCGACCACGCGCTCCAGCCCCGCGAGCTTCTCGCCTTCGCCGAGGTTGATCAACGTGACGCCCTGCGTCGAGCGTCCCATCTCACGGATCGCTTTCACCGGAGTGCGAATCAACACACCGCCAGTCGAGATCAACATGACCTCGTCGTCAGGGTGTACCAGCGCCGCCGCGACGACCTGCCCGTTGCGGCCGCTCTGCTGGATCGCGATCATGCCTTTCGTGCCGCGGCCGTGGCGCGTGTACTCGACGATAGGCGTCCGTTTGCCGTAGCCGTTCTCGGTCGCGGTCAGCACCGACTGTTCCTCGTCCAAGGCCACGAGCATGCTGATCACGCGTTGGCCTTTCTCCAGGAGCATGCCGCGCACACCGTGTGCGCCACGTCCCATCGGCCGCACGTCGGTCTCCTCGAACCGCACCGCCTTACCGCCGGAGCTGAACAGCATCACATCGTGGCTGCCGTCGGTGAGCGCGGCACCGACCAGAAAGTCGCCGTCATCCAGATCGACCGCGATGATTCCCGACGGGCGCGGGCGCGAGAATTCAGAAAGAGGCGTCTTCTTGACGGTGCCGTGCGCGGTCGCCATGAACACGAACTGATCGTCGACAAATTCCTTGACCGGCAGGATCGCGGTGATCTTTTCGTGCTCGAGCAGCGGCACAAGGTTGACAATAGGTTTGCCGCGCGCGATGCGGCCGCCTTGCGGCACGTTGTAGACCTTGAGCCAGTACACGCGGCCGCGGTTGGAGAAGCACAGGATGTAGTCGTGCGTGTTGGCGATGAACAGGTGATCGATGAAATCGTCTTCCTTGGTGCCCGTTGCCTGCTTGCCGCGGCCGCCGCGCCGCTGTGCGCGGTATTCGGCAACCGGTTGCGCCTTCATGTAACCGCCGTGCGATAGCGTCACGACCATGTCCTCGGGGGCGATCAAGTCCTCGATCGACAAGTCGATACCCTGCGCCACGATCTCGGACCGACGCTTGTCGCCGAACGCATCGCGGATCGATTTGAGCTCCGCCGCGACGATCGTCGTCACGCGCGCGGGATTGGCAAGGATGTCGAGCAGATCGACGATCTGCTCCATCACCTCCTTGTATTCGCTGGTGACCTTGTCCTGCTCGAGACCGGTCAGCCGCTGCAGCCGCAACTCGAGGATCGCTTGCGCCTGCGCATCGGACAGGTTGTACCCGCGCGGGCTCGCATCCGCCTGCCAGCCGAATTCCGGCGCGAGACCCTCGGGGCGCGCTGCTTCCGCGGCAGCGCGCTTGAGCATGTCCTCGACCAGTGCGGAACGCCAGCGCTTGGCCATCAACGCCGTCTTGGCATCCGCGGGCGTTGGCGCAGCCTTGATCAACGCGATGATCTCGTCGACGTTGGACAGTGCGACCGCCAGACCCTCGAGCACATGCCCGCGTTCTCGCGCCTTGGTCAGCTCGTAGCGCGTGCGGCGAACGACAACCTCGCGCCGGTGCGTAAGGAAGTGCTCGAGAAACTGCTTGAGGTTGAGCAGCCGCGGCTGGTTGTCTACCAGCGCGACCATGTTCATGCCGAAGCTATCCTGCAGCTGCGTCAGCTTGAACAGATTATTGAGGATGATATCTGCGACCTCGCCGCGGCGAAGCTCGATCACCACGCGCATGCCCGATTTGTCCGACTCGTCGCGCAAATCGGCGATGCCGTCGAGCTTCTTGTCGCGAACGAGCTCGCCGATACGCGTGAGCAAGGTCGCCTTGTTTACCTGGTAGGGAATTTCGTCCACGATGATCGCCTGGCGATTGCCCCGCTCCAGGTCCTCGATGTGCGTGCGCGCGCGGATGACGACGCGGCCGCGGCCCGTGCGGTAGCCCTCGCGCACGCCTTCGGTACCGAAGATGATGCCCGCGGTTGGGAAATCCGGCGCGGGCACGTACTCGATGAGCTCGTCGACGGTGATCTCTGCGTTGTCGAGCAGCGCCAGGCACGCGGTCACGATTTCCGACAGGTTGTGCGGCGGGATGTTCGTCGCCATGCCGACGGCGATACCCGACGAGCCATTGATCAGCAGGTTGGGAATCCGCGTCGGCAGGACGGTGGGCTCCCTTTCCTTGCCGTCGTAATTGGGCGCGAAGTCGACCGTTTCCTTGTCGATGTCGGCCAGCATCTCCGCGGTGATCTTCTGCAGCCGGCATTCGGTATAACGGTAGGCCGCGGGCGCATCGCCGTCGACGGAGCCGAAGTTTCCCTGGCCGTCGATCAATGGATAGCGCAGCGAAAACTCCTGCACCATCCGCACCAGCGCTTCGTAAGTCGCAGTGTCGCCGTGAGGGTGGTACTTGCCGAGGACGTCGCCTACCACCCGCGCGCACTTGACGTAAGGCCGGTTCCACACGTTGTTGGCCTCGTGCATCGCAAACAGCACCCTCCGATGCACCGGTTTGAGCCCGTCGCGCACGTCCGGAAGCGCCCGTCCGACGATCACGCTCATGGCGTAATCGAGGTAGGAATGCCGCATTTCGGCTTCCAGGCTTACGGAAAGGGTTTCTTTGGCGAACTGCTCCATCAGGAAAAGGGCTCTTTATCGTCAGAAAGGATGAAAAGCGACAGCGGTCCGGTCGACTCGACGCGGGGCACAGAAGCTCTTCGCAAAGGGCCTGGCCCGGTCCGCGCCTGCGCGGGCGGAAAATAAGTAAGTTTATCATGACCGTTGTATTCCCGCGACAACACGCAACCTATTGTTGCGGGAAACTTTGCAGCGCGAAAATCCCTATGCTATAGTCAATCGCAAAGCGCGCTTTGCCGTCGGCCGCGCCTGAGTTGCTGTTCCAGGTCAAAAGAAGCGGGTAAACCACGATAACTCAAGCCAAGGGGTGAAAGTGATGAAACTTCGTCTAATTGCAACCATGGTGACCGGCGCGGCAGCAGCGACGCTATGGTCCGCGGCATTCGGCCAGGCCAATCCACAGAACAGCGGCTACGTCCTGTTCGGCTACGGCCAGCCCAACGCAAATATCTGGCGCAGCGGCTCCTACGGCGGCAGGCCGGGAGTAAACGACACGCTGTGCTGGAGAACAGGTTATTGGACCCCGGCGATGGCGATCGTAGAATGCGACCCCGATCTGGTCCCGAAGGCCGCCCCCGCGCCCGCCCCGGCGCCCGCGGTAACGCCTCCCCCGCCGCCACCCGCGCGTGCGCCCGCGCCCGCCCCGGCGCCGGCACCGCAGGTGCAGAAGATCACGCTGGCGGCCAAGGCGCTGTTCGACTTCGACAAGTCTGTCCTCAAGCCCGAAGGCAAGGCTGCGATCGACAGAGAGGTGATCAGCAGACTGAAGGACGTATCGAAGCTCGAATTGGTGCTCGTCACCGGCCACACCGATCGCATCGGTTCGCAGGCGTACAACCAGAAGCTGTCGGAACGGCGTGCCAACGCAGTGCGCGACTATCTGGCGTCGAAGGGTGTCGCCAAGGATAAGATCGAGACCCTCGGTATGGGCAAGACGCAACCGGTTCCAGGTGTGGTTTGCAACCAGGCGTATCCGAGGGAACGCAAGGCGCTCATCGAATGCCTGGCACCCAACCGGCGCGTCGAGATCGAAGTGAAGGGTGAGGCGGTCAAGCGGTAAGCTTGCCCGCCCACTTAAAAAGCCCCGCCTTTGTGCGGGGCTTTTTTGTATCCGATGCCGACACGCGATCGCCGCCGTAGCGGCGCGAGCCCGTGGCATCGCCGGTCGCCCCGCGAGCGCAGCGATCGCGCGTGGCGAATAGCGGCGCGAGCAAGCGAGAGGGGACCCGCTTGCGGGGGTCGAGCGTCCGGGAGTCGCCGCACGAGGCCGATAAGATGCGCTTCGTGTCTGATTGTCGGAGCAAGGGGGCCGAGGACGCAGGAGGCCGACGCGGTGAGCTTGCACTTGACGCGATTGGTATAGGGAGGCCGGGCGGCGCCTGCCTCCCCGTCCTCCGCATTCAGACGATGACCGTTTCCGTCGCAGCTCGGCCCGCGCCGACTCCGGTCGATCTATGTATCGACGCGCGCTGGGTCGTACCCATCGAGCCTGCCGGCGTGCTGGCGCAGCACACGCTCGTCGTCAATAGTGGGCGTATCGTTACCATCGCGCCGACCGAGTCGGCACAACGCGAGTACACGCCCCGCGAGCATGTCTCTCTGCCCGCGCACGTGCTGCTCCCGGGTCTCGTCAACGCGCACACCCACGCCGCGATGGCGCTCTTGCGCGGTATCGCGGACGATGTCGCGCTCAAGGTCTGGCTCGAGCAACATATCTGGCCGCGCGAAGCCCGCTTCGTGTCGCCCGATTTCGTGCACGACGGCACGCTCATCGCCGCCGGTGAAATGTTGCTGGGCGGCATCACGTGCTGCGCCGATCAGTATTTCTTTCCCGATGCCGCCGCGCGCGCATATCGGCGAAGCGGAATCCGCGCCCTCATCGGCTTGCCCATCCTCGACTTTCCAACGCCGTACGCCGCCGACGCCGACGGGTACCTGCAGGCAGGGCTCGCAGTGCGCGACGCGTGGAAGCACGAACCGAAGTTTGCGTTCGCGCTGGCACCGCATGCGCCTTATACCGTCGGTGACTCGAGCTGGGAGAAGATCGTTGTTTACGCGCGGCAGCTCGATCTGCCGATCCAGACGCATCTGCAGGAAACGCGCGACGAACTCGAGCAAAGCCTCGGCGCCCGTGCGATGAGTCCGCTCGCGCGGCTCGATCTCCTCGGTGTCACCGGGCCGAATTTCATCGCGGTGCACGCCGTGCACCTGCGGGATTCCGACGTCGAGCTGCTCGCGGCGCAAAGTTGCCACGTCGTGCATTGTCCGGGATCGAACTTGAAGCTCGCGAGCGGCATCGCACCGGTCGTGCGCCTGAAGGCGCGCGGCGTCAACGTCGCGCTGGGCACCGATGGTGCGGCAAGCAACAACCGCCTCGACGTGCTCGGCGAAGCACGTCTCGCCGCGCTTGTCGCCAAGGTCGCGACCGGAGATGCGGCGGCATTGCCCGCGAGCACTGCGCTGCGCATGGCGACGCTCGATGGCGCGACAGCGCTCGGGCTCGACGCGGAGATCGGTTCGCTGTCTCCCGGCAAGCAGGCCGATGCGATCGCCGTCAGCCTGGCAGGATTCCAGCATGCGCCCTGCTACGATCCGGTTTCGCATCTGGTGCATGTCGCCGGCCGCGATCAGGTCACCGATGTGTGGATCGCCGGAAGACGCATCGTTTGCGATGCCGCGCTTGTCTCGCTCGACGCCGCCGAACTCGCGGCACGCGCCACGTTGTGGCAGGATCGCATGCAATGAACCCGAACCTCAATGCCGACCCGGCCGAGCTGGCCAAGTTCGGCGCGCTGGCGCATCGCTGGTGGGACCCAACCAGCGACTTCAAGCCGCTGCACGACATCAATCCGCTGCGCCTGGACTACATCGCGCGCCGCAGCCGCGGCCTGACGGGAAAACACGCCCTCGATGTCGGCTGCGGCGGAGGCATCCTCGCCGAGGCGATGGCAACGGCTGGCGCCAAGGTCACCGGCATCGACTTGTCCGACAAGGCCCTCGCGGTGGCCCGATTGCATCAGCTCGAATCCGGTGTCGAGGTCGACTATCGGCTCGCCCCCGCGGAGACGCTCGCGGCGGACCAACCCGCCAGCTTCGACGTTGTCACGTGTATGGAGCTGCTCGAGCACGTGCCCGACCCCGCGTCGACGATCGCGGCTTGCGCAACGCTCGTCAGACCAGGCGGGCTCGTCGTGTTCTCGACCATCAACCGCAATCCCAAGGCGTACCTGTTCGCCGTCATCGGCGGCGAATATCTGCTGCGATTGCTGCCGCGTGGCACGCACGATTACGCGCGGTTCATCAAGCCCTCCGAGCTCGCCGGCTTTGCACGGCGGTCGGGCCTCGAGGCCGATGACCTCATCGGCATGACGTACAACCCGCTGAACCGGACCTACCGTCTGGAGGCCGACACGTCGATCAACTACATCGCGACCTTTCGCCGCGATGGGTGAAGATTGGACGCCGTAGCGCAAAGCAGGAACCCGCGCGCATCGCGGGATGCGACCCCGGAGGCGAAGAGGCCGGCGACAAATGAAAAGACCGACTAGTAGCGTCTTCGGCGCGCAGCCGGCGCGCGGCGCGATCCCGCGGCGAGGATCCGCGCGCGCGCTGCCCGTGCGCGCCGTGCTGTTCGACCTCGATGGCACGCTCGCCGACACCGCGGCCGATCTTGCCGCAGCGTTGAACCGGGTTCGGGCCGATCGCCAGCTCGCGCCGTTGCCGGTCGCGACGTTGCGTCCCCACGCATCGGACGGAACGCGCGGCATGCTCGGCGCCGGCCTGGGCGTGACGCGCGAGCATCCGGACTGGGAGGCGCTCAAGGACGCATTTCTGGAACACTACGCGGCCGCGCTCGCCGTGCACACGCGGTTGTTTGCCGGGGCCGAGCGCGTCCTCGCCGAAATCGAGCGACGGCGCCTCGCGTGGGGCATCGTGACCAACAAGGCCGCCCGCTTCACGCTGCCGCTGCTCGAGCACCTCGCGCTCGCGTCGCGCGCGAATGTCATCGTTTGCGGCGATACGACAGCGCAGGCAAAGCCTCATCCGGCCCCGCTGTTGCACGCCGTCGCCCAACTCGGGCTCGATGCAGGGAAATGCGTATATGTCGGTGATGCCGAGCGCGACGTCGCCGCCGCGCGCGCAGCGGGCATGGCATCGCTGGTCGCGAGATACGGTTATATCGCGTCCGACATCAAGCCCGAATCATGGAATGCAGATGGATTCATCGATTCGCTGCCGGCGGTGCTCGATTGGCTTCCAACGCGCGACGTGTCAACGAGTTCGTAGGTGCGAATCCATTCGCAAATGACGTGAACGTGCCGCGCCGTCAGGGCCGAATGAATTCGGCGTTGGTTCCCGTCATGTGGGGCACGCTCCGGCGTTGAGATAAAGCCAGTGCTGGGACTTGCCACCCCGCATTCCGGTAACCCATACCGACTGGCTGCGCGTGAGCGGCTGCAGGACGGTCGCGGCGATGTCGTCGGGGATCGCCAGCGCGATGCCGTTGGCGCGCTCGACGCTATCGCCGTTGCGCAAGCCCATCATGCCGGCAAAGCCGCTTTGATCGCGCACGATCAGACCTCCCGGGCCGGACTGCACGAGAGCCTTCCAGGTATCGGGCGCCTTGATCATCCCGGAAAGCAGCTCGGCGTTCAGGCGTACGACTTGACCGACGAATCCCGCAGGCGCGGCGCAAGTCCCTGGCTTCGGGGCCCCGGCGGCCAACGTAGTGCGCGCTTTCTCCGCCGGGACGGCTTGGCGCAGCACGATCTCGCGGCGAGCGCCACCTTCGATCAGCGTCACGCTGCCTGGCCAGACCGCTTCGACGCGCACGCCCGGGACGACATCTGTTCCGGCGGCCGCGAGCAGCGGACCTCGCGCGCCGCGGAACAGCGCGTAGCCCCGACCCTCTTGCTGCGCGAAGATTCCCAGCAAGCGCAGCTCGCCGCTCACCGCTGACGCTTCACTCGCCGGCGCAACCGGAGCGCGTGTCCCGAACAGATGCGCTTCGCCGATGCGCCGCGCGAACTCGCCCTGCGGGGCGCTCTGCGGAATCACGACCGACGCGGGGCCGAACCAACGCCAGCCCCAGTGCGCGAGTACGAGCGCGAGCAACGCGAGCGCGGCAAGCATGCTGCCGCCAACGATGAGCCTGGATCGCCAGGGAGGCACCGCGGCCGCGGAGGTCGTCACGTATAATCCCGATTCGCTCACGTCATCTCTTGCTACGAGCGTCCCAGTTGAATCCCCAGCTAGCGCGGTTGCAGCCGTATCCGTTCGAGCGGCTGCGAGCGCTTTTCGCGGGAGTCACACCGAACGCGGCGCGCCGGCCGATCAATCTTTCGCTCGGCGAGCCAAAACATCCGACGCCACCGCTGATTCTGGAAGCGCTCGCGGCCGGCGCCAAGGGGCTCGCGAATTATCCCACAACGGCGGGCGCGCCCGCGTTGCGCGAGGCTATCGCCGCGTGGCTGGTTCGCCGTCACGCGCTCACCACACTCGACCCGGCGACGCAGGTGCTGCCGGTGCTGGGCAGCCGAGAAGCTTTGTTCGCGTTTGCGCAGACCGTCATCGACGCAAGTCGAGTCGGGGCAACCGTGGTCGTGCCCAACCCGTTCTACCAGATCTACGAAGGCGCTGCGTTTCTCGCCGGCGCAACCGCATATTACGTCAACAGTCTCGCTGCAAACGGTTATGCGCCCCGCTGGGACGCAGTGCCCCTGACCGTATGGGCGCGTACCCAATTGCTGTACGTTTGCTCGCCGGACAACCCGACCGGGCGCGTGATGAGCCTGCGCGACTGGCAAGCCCTGTTCGAGCTTTCCGATCGCCACGACTTCATCATCGCCGCCGACGAATGTTACTCGGAAGTGTATTTCGATGAAGCGAGCCCGCCACTTGGATCTCTGGCTGCGGCCCGCGCGCTCGGACGTGATAGCTATCCGCGGCTGCTGTCGTTCGGCAGCCTGTCGAAGCGCTCGAACGCGCCGGGGATGCGCTCGGGCTATGTCGCGGGTGACGCCGCATTGATCAAGGCGTTCCTGCTCTACCGGACGTATCACGGTTCGGCGATGTCGCCCGCGGTCGCGGCGGCGAGCATCGCCGCCTGGAACGATGAGGAGCATGTGCGAGCCAATCGCGCCAAGTATGCGGAGAAGTTTGCGCGGCTTGCGCCGCGTGTCGCGACGGCCTGCTCCGCATCGCTGCCCGATGCCGCGTTCTATCTCTGGGCTCGCGTCGTCGACGACGACGCCGAATTTGCGCGGCGCCTGTACGCCGAGGAAGCTCTGACCGTGTTGCCGGGCAGTTACCTCGCGCGCGAGGCAGACGGTGTCAACCCCGGCCGTGGCTACGTTCGCATCGCGCTGGTCGCCGAGCTCGACGAGTGCGCCGAAGCGGTCGAGAGGCTGGTTCGTTTCGCGTGCGGCGGCCAAGGAACCTGAGGGCGGAACCGTCCGTCTCGCCCCGGATTGGGCCGCTTTGTCGCGTCCGGGCGCGCCCCGTCGCCGGATCCGATCCGGTGCACCGCCGCGCGTACAATCGGCGGCCATGACAACTTCCACGACTTCAAGCGCCCATTCCACCTCGTGGTGGGACCCCGTTTTAGCGGGCTTCCGCGGGCTCTCCTGGCAATCCGTCGCGCTGATCCTGGCGATCAATACCGGGGTTGCGGCGATGCTCTACATCGAAGAGACGCGCCCGTTCTGGCACCCCTTCATCAGCGCGCAGTGCTTCGGCCTGTCGATCGCCTACGCAGTCAACGCGGTCGAGCCTTGGAACAAGACACGTCCGGTGTGGAGACTCGTTGGCGCCGTGGCGATCGGGACCGTGCTCGGTCTGGTACTGGTGGTCGCGATCAAGGGTTATGTCATCTCCGACGAGCACTACCGGCTCGGGACTGGACAGATGAATTTCGGCGGGTTTGCAGGGACGGCGCTCGCGGCATTCATCATGGGCGTTTGCGTGAGCTTGTTCTTCCTGCTCAAGTTCCGCGAGGCGCGGGCACGGGCGCAAATGCTCAAGGCAGATGCCGATCGGAACATGCTTTCTCGGCAGGCGATCGAAGCGGAGCTCAAGCTCATGCAGGCGCAGGTCGAGCCGCATTTTCTGTTCAATACGCTGGCGTCGGTGCAATTCCTGATCGAGACCGATCCGCCCAAAGCCGGCATGATGCTGGGCCACCTGCTCGGCTACCTGCGTGCGGCCCTGCCGCAGTTGCGCTCGAACAGTACGACGCTCGGCCAGGAGATCGAGCTCGCGCAGGCATATCTGTCGATCATGCAGATGCGGATGGGGCCGAGACTGGCCTTCGCTATCGACGTGCCCGACGAGCTGCGCTCGCACAGGCTTCCTCCCATGTTGCTGATGTCAGTGGTCGAAAACGCGATCAAACACGGGCTCGAGCCGCAGGCCGCTGGCGGTACGATACGCGTGGAAGCACGCCGCCGCGGCGAGCGCATCGCGGTCGCGGTCGTCGATGACGGACGCGGGCTCGGTGCCAAGATCGGCAACGGCGTCGGATTGACCAATCTCCGAGGCCGACTGCGCGCCCTGTACGGCGAGCACGGGCGTTTCAGTCTGGAAGAGGTTCCGCCGCACGGCGCGCGCGCGACGATCGAGATTCCCTTTGAACCAGACGAAAAATAGACAACCGACAGCGCTCATTGCCGAAGACGAGCCGATGCTCCGTGGGCAGCTCCGCGCACGACTTACGCAAGCGTGGCCCGAGCTCGCCATCGTCGCCGAGGCCGAGAACGGCGAGCAGGCCCTGGCGCTGCAGCACGAGCTCGAGCCCGATATCGCATTTCTCGACATTCGCATGCCGGTCAAATCGGGCCTCGAGGTCGCCGATGCGCTGGCCGGCGCCTGTCACGTTGTCTTCGTCACCGCCTACGACGAGTATGCGGTGACCGCGTTCGAACAGGGCGCGGTCGACTATGTGCTCAAGCCGGTGACCGCCGACCGGATCGTCAAGGTCGTCGAACGGCTCAAGCGCCGCCTCGATCGCCCGCCCGCCGATCTCACCACCGTACTCGCCCAGCTCGAGGCGCGCGACTCCAGCGGCCCGCTGAAGTGGATCAAGGCCTCGCTTGGGGCGTCGATGCGCCTCATCCCGGTCGACGAGATTTTCTACTTCCATGCCGAGGACAAATACACCAAGGTTGTTACCGCGGATGGAGAAGCGTTGATCCGCAAGACGATCAAGGAGCTCTTCGACGAGCTCGACGCGGAGCTCTTCTGGCAGGTCCATCGCGGCACGATCGTCAACCTGCGCGCGATCGCGCGCGTAGATCGCGACTACCGCGACCAACCGTTGATCATCCTCAAGCAACGGCCCGAGAAGCTCACCGTCAGCCGCACGTTCGCGCATCTGTTCAAGGCGATGTAGCGGCGCGAGCCCGCAGCGTCGCCGGTCGCCCCGTGCGCAGCACGGGGATCGCGCGTGGCGAGTCGACGCAGGCGGCCGACGCGCGACGATGCGCATTTCCTCTCGCCCTGAAGAAGGCCGCGGCGCGAGCAGCGAGACGGAACCCGCGAGTGCAGCCGCGCGTAGCCCGGGTTAAGCGCGCAGCGCGATACCCGGGGCGGCATTTCAGTGTCTCCCGGGATTCGCCTGCGACTCATCCCGGGCTACGCTGCTACGTGCGCAACGCGTCGCGGGATCGCGCGCCGAGCGGGTAAAATGCACGTTTTTGCCCGCGTCCCTTCGGTCGCCCTGATGACCCGCAGCCTGCAATCCACGATCGACGCCGCCTGGGAGCGGAAGAGCGAACTATCGCCGCAGACCGCACCCGCGGACGTGCGTGACGCCGTCGCTTCCGCGATCGCGGAGCTGGACGCAGGGCGCCTCCGCGTCGCGGAAAAGACCGACGGCGGGTGGATCACCCACCAGTGGCTCAAGAAGGCGGTACTGTTGTCGTTCCGGCTCGCCGACAACGTTGCGCTTGGTCTTGCGGCGCCCAGTGCGCCGTTTCGTTTTTACGACAAGGTCCCGACCAAGTTCGCCCGATTCGACGCCGCCGATTTCGCCGCAGCCGGAGTACGCGTGGTCCCGCCCGCCGTCGCGCGCCACGGCGCCTACATCGCGAAGAACGTCGTCCTCATGCCCTCATATGTCAACATCGGAGCGTACGTCGACGAGGGCACGATGGTCGACACCTGGGCAACGGTGGGCTCCTGCGCCCAGATCGGCCGGAACGTCCACCTGTCGGGCGGCGTGGGCATCGGTGGGGTACTTGAACCGCTGCAGTCGAACCCCACCATCATCGAGGACAACTGTTTCATCGGCGCCCGTTCCGAAGTCGTCGAAGGCGTGATCGTCGAGGAGAATTCGGTATTGGGCATGGGGGTTTTCATCGGCCAGAGTACCAAGATCTACGACCGCTCGACCGGCCAGATCAGCTACGGCCGCGTGCCGGCCGGTTCGGTCGTCGTCGCCGGCAGCCTGCCGTCGAACGAGGGAAATTGTCATCTGTATTGCGCAGTGATCGTCAAGCAGGTTGACGCCAAAACGCGCGCCAAGACCAGCATCAACGACCTGCTGCGGAGCTGAAACGGATGTCCGTATCGCTGAAATCCGCCGAAGACGTCACCAAGATGCGCGTGGCGGGCGGGCTCGCGGCCGAAGTTCTCGACTACATCACGCCGCACGTGGCCGCCGGCGTGACGACTGGAGAGCTCGACCGGCTCTGCCACGAGTACATGGTCAACGTACAGGACACGGTCCCCGCACCGCTCAATTACGCGCCGCCAGGATATCAACCTTATCCGGCGTCTATCTGCACGTCGGTGAACCACGTCGTTTGTCACGGCATTCCCGGCGACAAGAAGCTCAAGGCCGGCGATATTGTCAATATCGATGTCACCGTCATCAAGGACGGATTTCACGGCGACACCAGCCGCATGTTCTATGTGGGCGCGCCGCCGATTCAGGCGCGGCGACTATGCGAGGTCACGTACGAGGCGATGTGGCGCGGGATTCGCGCGGTCAAACCGGGGGCGCACCTCGGCGACATCGGTGCGACGATCCAGCACTATGCCGAGAGCCTTGGCTTCTCGATCGTGCGGGAATTCTGCGGCCACGGCATCGGCCGCCAGTTTCACGAGGAGCCGCAGGTGCTGCACTACGGGCGCTCAGGTACCGGGCTCAAGCTGCAGCCGGGCATGGTGTTCACGATCGAGCCGATGGTCAACGCCGGCCGGCCGGGCATCCGTTGTCTTGCCGACGGCTGGACCGTCGTCACCGCCGATCACAGCCTGTCTGCACAATGGGAGCACACGGTGCTGGTCAGCGACAGCGGATACGAAGTGCTGACGCTCTCGCCCGGGACGCCGCCGCCGGCGCCGAGCTGAGGTATTGCGCTTGAGCAGCGTCGTCGCCCCCGCATCCGGCCGCGCTGCGAATGCCCCGGCCGCGCGCTGGAAGCACGAGCTGGCCACCGGCCGTCGCGAGCTGGAACGCGCGTATCGAATCCACCTTCGGCCGCAGCGGCTGCTCGCCGGTCAGGCGCGCCTGACCGACAAGGTGCTGCGCGGACTGTGGGCGGAGGCCGATCCGTCGCCAGGCTGCGCGCTGGTCGCCGTCGGCGGCTACGGCCGCGGCGAGCTTTTCCCTCATTCCGACGTCGACGTCGTCGTCCTGTTGCCTCAGCCGCTGACCGATGCTCGCGGCGCTTCCGCCATCGAGCGCTTCATCGGCCTGATGTGGGACACCGGCCTTGAAATCGGCCACAGCGTGCGCACCATCGACGAGTGCGAAGCCGAAATGGAGGGCGACGCGGTCATCCGCACCAGCCTGCTCGAACGGCGCCTCCTTGCCGGGTCGCGTTCGCTCTATGCGCGGTTCGGCCGCCGCTTCGACGCCACGCTCGACGTTCGCGGCTTCTACGAAGCGAAGGCGCTGGAACAACAGCAGCGGCATCTCCGTCATCAGGACACCGCGTACAACCTCGAGCCGAATCTCAA
>JALYSM010000135.1 GCA_030854785.1 Pseudomonadota bacterium | reverse complement strand
GTGCCATTCAGCACGGCCCCGTTGTTCTTAGCTAGCGCGCGTAGCGCTGCGAGGGCGTAGGTATAGGTCGCGATGTCGGATTTCGAAACGGCGACGCCGCGACCGTACATGCGCCCGTTCTCGATTTCGCCTGCATACGGGGGCCTGGTCCAGCCCTCGCCGGGAGGCACGACGTCGCCGTGCGCGTTCAGCGCGATAGTCGGTCCGCCCGACCCGAAGCGCTGCCGCACGATCAGATTGGTCACGCTGCGCATGCTGTACGCGCGGAGGAAATCTTCCGGCACGGGATGGCGCTCGACGCCGAAGTTCATTGCTGCCAGGAGTGTCGCGGCTTTCTCGGCCGCCGCCGCATTGTCTCCGGGTGGAGTGTCCGATGGCACACGCACGATTTCGCGCAGGAACGCGATCTGCTCCGGATGATGGGCGTCGATCCAACGTCCAAGGTCCTCGTATGGATTCATCTCAAGCCCCGTGTTTCGATCAGGAAGCCTGGTCATCGCCGCGCGTGGATTTGATCCCACTCACCCTTGGCTATCTCGCCCCAGGTGCCGTGCCGGCCGGAAGCTTTCGATGAAGCGCAGGAACACCCGCGCGCTGGTTTCGACGTCTTCGAGCGTGATCGCTTCCGCCGGGTTGTGGCTGATACCGCCCTTGCAGCGCACGAACAGCATTCCGATATCGGCCAGATCGACGAGGGCCATGCCGTCGTGACCGGCGCCGCTCGAGAGCTGGCGCACCGGCAATCCTTCTGCGGTGATCGCTCGGCCGATTTGCTCCATTAACCACGGCGCGCAGGCTGCCGTCTTCCCCTCGTGGTTGGGGTTGATCTTCAACGCGACCTTCCGCCGCAAGCAGATCGTTTGCATCGTCTGCTTGAGATCCGCCACCGCAGCGAGCCGCTCGGCATCGCGCGGCGAGCGGACGTCGATGGTGAAGAACACCTTGCCAGGAATGACGTTCGTCGCACCGGGCAAGGTCTCTAGCTTGCCCACCGTGCCCACCAGCTCCAGCACGCTGGCACAGCGCTGCTCGATCGCGAGCACGCATTCAGCGGCCGCGGCAAGCGCGTCCTGGCGCAGATTCATCGGCACCGTGCCCGCGTGTCCTGCCATGCCGTCGATTTCGATCAGGAAGCGATTGGCGCCGTTGATGGCGGACACAACACCGACCGAGAGACCTTCGGCCTCGAGCACCGGGCCTTGTTCGATGTGCAGTTCGGCGTACGCGAGCACCTCGTCACGCTTGTGGGCGGCGCAGGAGATCTGCGCCGGGTCGAGGCCGAACGCCGTAAGGGCATTCCGCATGCTGACACCCTCGTGGTCTACCTTGTCCAGCAGTGTCGGGTCCAATGTCCCGGCAACCGCACGGCTGCCGAGGAGCGTCGCGCCGAAGCGAACGCCCTCCTCGTCGGCGAAGCCCAGCACCTCGATAGCGAAGGGTAGGCGCTTGCCCCGCTTGTTCAGCGTATGCACGCATTCGATCGCTGCCACGACCCCGAGCATCCCGTCGTACTTGCCCGCATCGCGTACGGTATCGAGATGCGAGCCGAGAAGGAAGCACGGCAGGTTCGGCCTGTCGCCCTCGTAACGGCCGACGCAGTTGCCGATCTCATCGAGCTTGGCGGCCATGCCCGCATCACGCATCCAGCCCAGCACGAGATCGCTGGCGGCACGTTGCTCCTTGCTCAGGAACACGCGCGTCAGCGCATCGGCTTGCTCGGAGCAGCGCGCCAGTGCCTCACAGTGCTCCCAGATCCGCAGTGCGGAGGGAAGTATGTCGTCGCCCATCGAAATGCTCCTTCTTTGCACCGGGGTGAAGGCCGCCGGCACCTCGACCCGACCGTCGCCCAATAATTACAGGTTTGCGAACTGCACGACTATCACGCCGCCGTCTTAGCGGGCAGAGCGCCCAGCCCGACGTCCACGTGCTCGTCGAGGTCGACCGTCACTTCACCATCGAGTACGCGGCGCGCCTGCGTCTTGTCGATGTCCTTCTCCCAGGCGGCGACGACGACGGTCGCAACACAGTTGCCGATCAGATTGCCGAGCGCCCGCGCAATCCCCATGAACCAGTCCACCGATAGCACGAGCACCAATCCGATCGCCGGGATGGCCGGTATCGCGGTCAGCGTGGCCGCCAGGATCACGATCGCGGAGCCCGGCACGCCGTGCGCGCCCTTGGAGGTGATCAGCGCCACCGCCAGTATCGTCAGCAGGTCAGCCGTGGACAGCGGGGTGTTCGTCGCCTGCGCGATGAACACGGCGGCCAGCGTGAGATAGATCGAGAACGCGTCCAGGTTGAAGGAATAGCCCGTGGGAATGACGAGTCCGACCGTGGAGTCCTTGATGCCCATGCGCTCCAGCTTGCGCATGATCTGCGGCAGCACGCTGTCCGATGAAGCGGTACCCGCGACAATCATCAGTTCCCAGCGCAGGTAGCGGATGAGCTTGAAGATGTTGAAGCCGGCCAGGCGCAGGATGGCCCCGAGGTGCAGCAACTCTCTCGGTGCGGGATTCGCGGTCACTGCCAGCCCGGGAAGCTCAGGCCTTTTGGCCGATTTCGAAGTTGGCCATGTTTTCCAGCGCGCGCACCATTGCCGAGTGGTCCCAAGCCGAGCCGCCGTGCGCAGCGCAGACGTTGAACAGCTCCTGGCACGTCGCGGTGTTGGGCAATGCGACGCCGAGCTGGCGCCCTGTCGACAGCGCGAGGTTCAGGTCCTTCTGGTGCAGCTCGATGCGAAAGCCCGGGTCGAAGGTGCGCTTCACCATCCGCTCGCCGTGCACTTCGAGAATGCGCGATGACGCGAAACCACCCATCAGCGCCTGCCGCACCTTCGCCGGATCGGCGCCCGCCTTCGCCGCGTAGAGCAGCGCTTCGCCGACCGCCTCGATGGTCAGCGCGACAATGATCTGGTTCGCGACCTTCGTGGTCTGGCCGTCGCCGTTGCCGCCGACCAGCGTGATGTTTTTGCCCATCCGCTCGAACAGCGGCTTCACTTTCGCGAACGCCGACTCGCTGCCGCCGACCATGATGGTCAGCGACCCAGCCTTGGCGCCGACCTCGCCGCCGGACACCGGTGCGTCGAGGTACTCGCAGCCCATCGCGTTGATCTTCTTCGCGAACTCTTTGGTTGCGAGCGGCGAGATCGAGCTCATGTCGATGACGGTCTTGCCTTTGCTGAGTCCCTGCGCGACGCCGTTGTCGCCGAACAGCGCGGCCTCGACGTGCGGCGTGTCCGGCACCATGGTGATCACGATGTCCGACTTCTGAGCGACTTCCTTGCCGTTCGCGCACGCGATTCCACCCGCGGCGACCAGCGTCTGCGGTACCACACCGTGCGTATACAGGTACACGCTGTGCCCGCCCTTGATCAGGTGCCCCGCCATCGGCGATCCCATGATGCCAAGTCCGATGAATCCGACGTTTGCCATATCCGTTTCTCCGTGCCGTTCGTCCGGTGTGTGTGCGAAGTGTCGATTCAGACGCCGTGCGCCGCGCGCCAGCTCAAGCCGTCGACGGTCTTCCCTTTCGGCTTGTATTCGCACCCGATCCAGCCGGAATAGCCGATCGAGTCGATAAAGCCGAACAGGAATCGATAGTTGATCTCGCCCGTGCCAGGCTCGTTGCGACCGGGATTGTCGGCGAGCTGCACGTGGGCGATCTGCGGCAGGTGCGACTTGATCGTGTTCGCGAGCTCGCCTTCCATCCGCTGCATGTGATAGATGTCGTACTGCAGATACAGGTTGTTCGACCCGACGTCGCTGATCACGTCGAGCGCCTGCCGCGTGCGCGAAAGAAAGAAGCCGGGAATGTCGTACGTGTTAATGGGCTCGATCAGCAGCTTGATTTCCGCCGCGCCCAGCTTCTCCGCCGCAAAGCGCAGATTCGAGACAAAGGTCTCGCGCACCTTCTCCGGATCGATGCCCGCCGGCGCGATGCCGGCAAGGCAGTTGACCTGCGGGCAGCCGAGCGTTCGCGCGTACTCGATCGCCTTGCCGACACCGTCCTGGAATTCGCCGACGCGCCCCGGATGACAGGCGATGCCGCGTTCGCCGCCCGCCCAGTCGCTGGCGGGTAGGTTGTGCAGCACTTGCACCAGCTTGTGCTGCGCGAGCCGCTCGGCGAGTTGCTCGTTCGGATATGCATAGGGGAAAAGGTATTCGACGCCGGCGAACCCGGACTTCGCAGCGGCCTCGAAGCGGTCGAGGAAATCGACCTCGTTGTAGAGCATAGACAGGTTCGCAGCAAGCTTGGGCATCTGTCGTCTCTTGTGCCATCCCGTTCAATCGAGCAGCGCGATCGCGGTCGGGGCATCGGCTTTGCCGGCGGCAAGATCCTCGAATTCGGTGATCTTGTCGAGCTCGGTGCCCATCGCAACGTTCGTTACGCGCTCGAGGATCACCTCAACCAAGACCGGCACGCGATATTGCTTCATCAGCTCTTGCGCCTGGACCAAGGCCGGCTGGATCTCTTCCGGCTTGAACACGCGCAGTGCCTTGCAGCCCAGGCCTTCGGCCACGGCGACGTGATCCACCCCGTAGCCGTTCAATTCCGGCGCGTTGATGTTGTCGAATGATAGTTGCACGCAGTAATCCATATCGAAGCCGCGCTGCGACTGGCGGATCAATCCCAGGTACGAGTTATTCACCACCACCTGCAGGTAAGGTAGCTTGAACTGTGCGCCCACGGCGAGTTCCTCCATCAGGAATTGGAAGTCGTAATCGCCGGAAATCCCGACCACCAGGCGTTGGGGGTCGGCGGCGCACACGCCGAGCGCTGCGGGCACGGTCCAGCCGAGCGGCCCGGCCTGGCCGCAATTAATCCAATAGCGCGGCTTGTACACGTGCAGGAATTGCGCCGCCGCGATCTGCGACAGCCCGATGGTCGTGACGTAGCAGGTATCTTTGCCAAAGACCTTGTTCATCTCCTCGTAGACGCGCTGCGGCTTGATTGGCACGTTGTCGAAGTGGGTCTTGCGCAACAGCGTGCGCTTGCGCTCGCGGCACTCTTCCAGCCACGTATCGCGATCCTTGAGCTTGCCGGCGGCTTTCCATTCGCGCGCCGCCTGCACGAATAGCTCCAATGCGACGCCCGCATCCGACACGATGCCGTAGTCGGGGCCGAAAACCCGGCCGATCTGGGTCGGCTCGATATCGACGTGCACGAACTTGCGGCCCTTGGTGTACACCTCGATCGAGCCCGTGTGCCGGTTGGCCCAGCGGTTGCCGATGCCCAATACGAAATCGGACGCCAGCATGGTCGCGTTGCCATAGCGGTGGCTCGTCTGCAGACCGGCCATGCCGACCATCAATGGATGATCGTCAGGAATCGTGCCCCACCCCATCAGCGTGGGGATGACCGGCACACCGGTGATCTCGGCGAATTCGACCAGCAATGACGATGCATCGGCATTGATGATGCCGCCACCCGCCACGAGCAGCGGACGCTCGGCCTCGTTGAGCATGGAGAGCGCTTTTTCGATTTGCGCCCGAGTCGCCTTGGGCTTGTAGACCGGGAGCGGCTCATAGGTTTCGTCGTCGAACTCGATCTCCGCCATTTGGACGTCGAACGGCAGATCGATGAGCACGGGTCCGGGACGACCGGAGCGCATCAAGTGAAACGCCTGCTGGAAGGCGCGTGGGACCAGCGCGGGTTCGCGTACGGTTACCGACCACTTGGTGACCGGTTTGGAAATGGACTCGATGTCCACCGCTTGGAAATCTTCCTTGTACAGGCGCGCGCGGGGCGCCTGCCCGGTGATACACAGAATCGGAATCGAGTCGGCGTGAGCGGAATACAGCCCGGTGATCATGTCGGTTCCCGCCGGGCCCGAGGTGCCGATGCAGACGCCGATATTGCCGGCGCGGGCCCGCGTATAGCCTTCGGCCATGTGCGACGCGCCTTCCACGTGACGCGCCAGAATGTGGGTGATGCTGCCGCGTCGCTTCAACGCAGAGTACAAAGGATTGATCGCGGCGCCCGGAATCCCGAACGCCTGCTCGATGCCTTCGCGTTCCATCACGCGGACTGCCGCTTCAGCCGCCGTCATTTTCGCCATAGCTGGCCTCCTTCTCGGTGGTGCGTCAAGCTCGAGTTGCCGCAAGCAGCGGCATATCAACGAGCGGGATTCTTGCTCTTACGAAGTTATATGTCCAATATATTGTTAGACTAGATTGATACGAAATGAATATATATACTCGCGACCGCTTGGCCGATTTCCTCGCTCGAGCCAAGGGCGGAGGCGTCATGCAAAGCTTCGGTACGCGCTTGCAAGCCCGGACGCAAGGATTGCCCGTGCCCGCGACGGGTGGCTTCCTGCGCCGGTTACGCTACGTACCGCGCGCCAAGTACTCCTTGGCCTTGGCGATGAAACCGCGCACCACCGGCGACGCATCGTCCTTGCGCTGGATCGCATAGACATCGGCGCGCGGGGCGTTGCGCGCGAGAGCGCGATACTCCACGCTGCGGCGGTGCAGACGCTGCAGCGACGCCGGGACGAGCGCCACGCCCAGGCCTGCGGCTACCAGGCTGGGGATCGCTTGCGACTCGACCACCTGTTGCGAAACGTGCGGAACGAAGCCTGCATCGAGGCAGCACGCATGGAGGTATTTCGCAAAGGCGGATGAATCAAGCCTGAGCAGCACGAACTCCTCGTCCTTGAGGTCTGCCAGCTCGAGCTTGCGGCGTTTTGTCATGGGGTGGCCACGGGGAAGCGCGACCACGACCGGGTCGGACCAGGCTTGCTCGCTCACAAGCACGTCATCGTTCACAGCGGTACGCGAGAAGCTCAGGTCGATTTTGCGATCGCGCAGGCCTGCGAGTTGGGCGGCCGGCGTCATTTCGTGCAGAACCACTGCGACCGCAGGGCGGCTACGGCGATACGCGGCGATAAGCTGCGGCATCGGGCCGAGCAGCAATGATCCACTGAGCCCGATTTCCAGTCGGCCAGCGCTACCGGACCCGATGGCCTGCGCATGACTGCGCGCCTGATCGACGCGCTCGAGGATGGCTCTCGCGTGTTCGAGGAAGGCTACGCCGGCTGCCGTGAGCTCGACACGTCGGCTGGTCCTGAGCAAGAGTGGTGTGCCGAGTTCATCTTCGAGATCTGCGATCTGCTGGCTCAGCGGTGGTTGGGAGATGTGCAGCCATTCCGCCGCGCGCGTAAAGCTGCATTCCTGGGCAACGGCGATGAAGTAGCGCAAATGCCGAAGCTCCATAGCTCTGGCCCGTCGATGAACAAGACCTTCACAGATTTGGGACCGGAACCATACTCGATACCGATCCGCCAGGAGCGAGGTATCGCTGCTTTTCAACCGCTTCGAGCGGTGGCCGGTGGGGCCACGCGCTCTCAAAAAACGCGATTCACGGCGCGGCCCTGGCGGCGGCCGCCGACCGATGGCGGCGACCGCACGCGGGTTGCGTAAGCGACTTCCGCGCCATTCTCGTCACGGCCTACGCCGCGATGGCGGGCGCGACTACTTCTTGCCCGCGGCGCGCGCAACGTCGGCCAGCAGCTTGTCGGAGCCCTTGTTACGCGCGGCCTTGCGGATGAGGATGTCCGGCGGCAGGATACCCCTCTTGTTGTAGTAGGTCTCATTCCAGTCGTTGGAAATCGCGATCACCGTTCCGTCGAGGTTGAGGCCGCCGTAGAGACCCTTGGCGCGGCTGAACGAAACGAAATCGGCAACGACATCGGACTTGGCCCCGGCACCCACCGGTCCCGCAGCCACGCTGGCGTCGCCGCCCAACTTGACCGACGGAGCCAGTAGCGAGTTCAGGCCTTTTTCGGTCATGACCAGCGTCACGACCTCGGACACCGAAACGCCGGCCTGAAAGCCGACGCTTGCCGTCGCCAATGTGTAGAACGCTGGACCGGACCATTTGCCCGTCTGCGCGTCGCGGGCCAAGGTCACGGCGCGACCGCCGGATCCACCGAAGATGAATCCGGCCTTGACGACCTCAGTCGCGATCATCACCGCCTTGGCGCGGCCGATGTTCTGTTGCAGCCAGGTCATATCCGGGTCGCGCACAAAGTTCGACAGCGTCCTGTCCGCCGCATCGACCAGCTTTTGCTGTTCGCTTTGAGCCAGCGCGGCGGTATTGAGGCCAACGAAAAGCATAAACGCGCTCAATCCTCGCGCGAGGCAAGTCATCCATTTGTTCGACATTGGTCCCTCTCCATTCGTATCGACGACGGGCCCTTCGCCCGTCCGATATTATATGCCTCGGCCGCCGGACGAGGCAGAGCCGGTGCCGTGGCGTGCTCTATTGCATTTTCGCTGTGTGTCTCTCGGGTGGCGGATGTCTCTCGACCCAGGCTTCTGTCACGCCTTCAGTTCTTCTGGGTCGTCGCGCTGCACCTTCTGCTGCCGGCGTTCACGGTCGGACTGCCGTCGTACTGCGCTGGTCGTCGCGGGCGTTGCCGCGTATCACGCTTGCGCAGGACGGTTCCGGGAGGAGGGCATCACCATGGTCAAGCAGGCATTAGGCCTGCTTACGCTCCTGGTTCCGCTGCAGGTATTCATCGGCGACACGCACGGTTTGAACAGCCGCGAACATCAGCCGGCGAAGCTCGCGGCGAGGGAAGCCAACGGGAGACGGAGAGCCGGATGCGTCTGCTGCTGTTTGCACTCCCGATGAGAGGCCGAGACCATCGCGTCGAGGTCGGCCTTCCCGCGGCCGGTTCGATCATCCTCCGTCATGACCCCGACGGCGTCGTGCGCGGGCCGAGTGCCGGTGGCGAGTCCCTTTTTTGCGCTTCGCGCGATGGTCGGGATCGGAATTCTCGTTCCTGCTCCCGATCATCATGACCTACACCGGCTGGTCGTACTGGGTATTTGGCGGCAAAGTGAAGGGCAGGTCCGGCTACCATTGATCCCGGTCGATATCGCGCGACACTAACGCAACAGTTCGACGCCCTGATCGGTGACGCGCACCCGGTCGCCGATGCGCAGGCCCGTCGGTGTCGCCTGGCGGATCGTCGCCCAGCTGCCGTCGTCATACTTGATGCCGATCTGATAGACGACCTGCCCCTGCGACTTCTCGATCCGGTTACCGGCGTAGGCGCCGCCCAGCGCGCCGACCACGGTTGCCACCGTCCGACCCGTGCCACTGCCGACGAGGCTCCCGAGGCCGCCGCCGACCAACCCGCCGACGATCAGGCCGGCGCCGCTGGGATCCTTCTGCTCGACCACTTCGTGCACGGATTCCACCGTGCCGACGCGCGCCGGCGGCGGAGTCTGGACGACCTGATACGTGGGCTGCGGGCCGCAGCCGGTCAGCACGAGCAACGCGGCCAGCGTGGCCAGCGCGGCCGCAGCGAATGCGCCAGGGGCAAGGCGTTGCATCAGCATTACCATGAATCGACCTCCATTCATTCGGGAATCGCGTTCAGGAGATACATTGCGGCGAGCAAACCGCTGGGCCGACCCAGCGGGCCCAGCCACTTCGCGAAAATCTGATCGATCTCGCCGGAAAGGTAGAGCTGCGTCAGCGCGCGGTTTACTTCGAAGCGAAAAGCTGAATCGTTGCGCGGGAGCATGAATGCGTAGGGCTCGAACGAGAGGTCCTCGGCCAGCAGCGCGAATAGCTTCGGATTCTTCGCCTGCGCCGCCAGGCCGACCAGCTTGATCTTATCGCTCGCGAACGCGGCGACCGCACCCGATTCGAGCAGCGCCACGCCCTCGACACCGTCTTTCACCTGCACAACTTTGGCGTTGATGAGCCGATCCTTAAGCATCGTACCGACGCGCTTCTCGGTCGTCGTTCCGGTCGTGACCGCGATCGATTTGCCGGCGAGGTCGCCGAAGCCGTTGACGGTCGAGTCGGCCCGCACCAGGAAGCCGCCGCCATCGACGAAGATGAGATTGCTGAAATCGACGTCTTTCATTCGCGATTGCGATTGCGTCGTGTTCGCGCACTCGAGATCCGCCTTGCCGTTCGCGACCATCGTCACGCGATTGGGAACCGTGTCGACGACCCAGTTGATGGCGAGGTCTGGCACGCCGACCGCGCGGCCGATGCCGGCGATCACCCGCTTGCACAGGTCGATCGAATAGCCCGCGGGTTGATTGTTGGTCTCGACATACGAAAACGGCAGCGAGTCGCCTGAGAACGCGACGGTGATCGACTTCGCTCCTTTGATCTTGGCGAGCGTGTCCGGCGCCCGCTGCGCAAGAGCGCTCAGGGGCAGGAGGCCGGCAACGATAAGGATGAACAGCGACAAACGGTTCACGAAACACCTCGCGGCGCAGTCAAACGGGGCGGCAGGATGCACGGCGCGGGCCGCTGCGGCGCCGATCGGCGGTGCCGCCGCACGCAGCCGGTTATAGCGTGCTCGATCAAGGCGACGTCTCTCGCGTGAGCGCGTACTTCGCCCATGCTACACTCCTGCCAGCTTCGCCGGAGCGCGACCCTCGCGCGTCGGTGCACAGCATTCACAGGGGAGAACGAGCTTGGCTCGCAGTCGCGCCGCCCGCATGCGGGCTTGCGTCGCGGCATGCCTGATTCTCGTTGCCGGCGCCGTGGCTCACGCTGCCGAGCCGCCGCGCACGCTCGAGAGGATCAAGGCCGATGGAACGCTGCGCCTGGGCTATCGTTCCGGCGCCGCTCCGTTCTCGTTCAAGGAACGCGACGGCAGCGTTCGCGGCTACAGCGCCGAGCTTTGCGCCCGCGTCGCGGCGTCGATCCAGAAGCGCCTCGGGCTGTCGACGCTGAAGATCGACTGGACTCCCCTCGATGCCGGCAACCGTCTCGATGCGGTCGCCAAAGGTAAGGTCGACATGGAATGCGGCACGACGACGATCAGTCTGTCGCGTTACGAGCAGGTCGACTTCAGCCTGCCGATCTTTGTCGATGGCGGCAGCGTGCTCACTGCAGTCGCCTCGAAGCTCGACCGCTTCGCCGATCTCGGCGGACGCAGAATCGCCGTGATCTCGGGGACGACAACGGAAAGCGCGCTTAAGCGCCAGCTGGATGTCTTCGGAGCCAAGGCCGAGCTGGTGCCCGTCAAGGACGGCTTCGAAGGCATCGCGCTCCTGACCCAGGGCAAGGTCGACGGCTACGCCAGCGACCGCATCGTGCTCGTCGCCTTGCGCGCCGCGAGTGCCGATCCCGCGCGATGGCAGCTTCTGGACCACGATTTCTCGTTCGAGCCCTATGCGCTGGTGGTGCGCCGCGACGATGCCGATTTCCGGCTGGCGGTGAACCGCGCCCTAGTCGATCTCTACCGCAGCGGCGAGATCGACGCGATCTTCTATCGCTGGCTCGCCGGACTGGGCCAGCCCGGGCCGCTGCTGAACGCGATGTTCTACTTGAGTACGCTGCCGGAATGAGACCTGCCCGCCGCACCGCCTTCGTTCTCGTGGCGACGCTCCTCGCGTTGCCGGCCGCAGCGCAGTCTCCGGCCCCGGTTGCTGCGGGAGACTGCGATCGCTGTGGCAAGATCGAGTCGATCCGTCCGGTCACCGCCAAGGATTCGTGGACGCCGCTGGGCACCGTCTCGGCGACGCCACTGGGCGACGGGACGTCCACGACGCCTTCTGGCGTCACCATGTTCCAGATCGGCCCAGGATTCTCCAAGAAGGAAACCGTGCTCATCGGTGCGGCGGGCGGCGCCGCATACCGCACGCGTCCGTCCGAGCTCAACGCCAAGCGCTGGGAAATCATCGTCCGCATGGACGCGGGCGGTGCGCGGTCTGTGATACAGAATTACGAGCCGATGCTGCACGAGGGCGACCGGGTCAGGGTGATGGGCACACAACTCGAGCTCGTCCAGTGAATGCTCTCGTGGCGGCTGCAACCGGCGCTCCGGCGGCGCAGGCGACGCTGTCGATCGCCGACGCCGCCGACGGCAGCCGAATCCTCGTGCTCGCCGGCAGGCTCGACGCGTATTCGATCGCCAGCGTCTGGACGGAAGCGCGCGCCGCGCTTGCTGCCGCCCCGGCCCGACGCATCATCGTCGACGCCGCCGCGGTCGAGTACTGCGACGGCGGAGGCCTGGCGATGCTCGTCGACCTCCTGCGCCAGCCGCGCGCCGCCGACGCGGGCGTTTCCGTCCGCGGATTGCGGCCCGAGTTTCAGACGCTGCTCGACCAATTCGACGTCACAGTCCTCGCGGAACCGGCCGAGGCGCCGCCCAAGCGGATCAAAGCGATCGAGGAAATCGGCCGCGCTGCGGCGACGCTCGGGCGCGACATGCGCACGCAGATCGCCTTCATCGGCGAGACCGCGGCCGCGCTTTCGTACGCGTTCACCCATCCGCATAGCGTTCGCTGGAAGGACGTGTGGTACACCTGCGAGCAGGTCGGTGCCAATGCGCTGCCGATCGTCGCGCTGATCTCGTTCCTGCTCGGCGTGATCCTCGCCTTCCAGGCGGCAGTGCCGATGCGGCAGTTCGGCGCAGAGATCTTCGTCGCGGACCTGGTCGGCCTGTCAATCCTGCGCGAGCTGGGGCCGCTGATGACCGCGATCCTGCTCGCGGGCCGCTCCGGCGCCGCGTTCGCCGCGGAGATCGGCACGATGAAGGTCAACGAAGAGCTCAACGCTTTGACGACGATGGGCCTCGACCCGGTGCGGTTTCTCGTCGTGACCCGGATCCTCGCGGCGCTGTTGATGGTGCCGCTGCTGTCGCTGTTCGCCGATCTGATCGGCGTCCTGGCTGGAGGGCTGACGATGCTGTCGTTCAACATCCCGATTGTCACGTATCTGAAGGAAGTGGACAGCATCGTCGATCTCAAGGATGTGCTCGCGGGCCTGGTCAAGACGCCGGTGTTCGCGATCCTCATCGCCGGCATCGGCTGCCTGCGCGGCCTGCAGACGCAGACGGGGGCGAGCGCGGTGGGCATCTCGGCGACCCGCGCGGTCGTCTCGGGCATCGTGCTGCTCGTCGTGGTCGACGGCATTTTTGCGGTCATCTACTATATTCTCGACATATGAGCCCCGCGCCCACTTCCACGCCGATCGTCCGCGTCGAGGGACTCACGGCCGGCTACGACGACTACGTATTGCTCCAGGACGTGAGCTTCACTGTCAATCGCGGAGAGGTCTTCGTCATACTCGGCGGTTCGGGTTGCGGCAAGAGTACGCTCCTGAAGCACATGATCGGGCTCTATCAGCCGCGCGCGGGCGACGTGTTCATCGATGGCGACGATATCGTCACTGCAGAAGGCGAGCACCGGCGCGCGATACTGAGAAAGATCGGCGTCATGTATCAGAGCGGAGCGTTGTTCGGATCGATGACGCTCCTCGAAAACGTGCGCCTGCCGCTCGAGGAATACACCGCCCTGCCTCTGCCGGCGATGGACCTGATCGCGCGCATGAAGCTCGAGCTGGTCGGCCTCGAGGCGTTTTGCGGGCACATGCCGTCGGAGATCAGCGGCGGCATGCAGAAGCGCGCCGCGATCGCGCGCGCGATGGCGCTCGACCCCAACATCCTGTTCCTCGACGAACCCTCGGCCGGCCTCGACCCGATCACATCGGCGGGGCTCGACGCGCTCATCCGGCGGCTGGCCGGCAGCCTGCATATCACGTTCGTGATCGTCACGCATGAGCTCGCGAGCATCTATGCCATCTCCGATCGGGTCATCATGCTCGACAAGCGCGCCAGAGGCATCATCGCCGAGGGTGATCCGCGCGTGCTGCGCGATACCAGCGACAATCCGTGGGTGCGCCAGTTCTTCCGGCGCGAAGTGGAAGCGGCGGAGGCTGCATCATGAGTTGTCTCGATCGTTTGCATTGCGATGCGACCCTCACCCCTAACCCCTCTCCCGCTGGGAGAGGGGAACGAAATGCGCGCCTTCGGCGCGACAGCTCGCAATGAGCGCGCAGGCGAACAACTTCAAGCTGGGACTGTTCGTCATCGGCGCCGTCGTCGCGCTGGTGCTGCTGCTGCTCATCGTCGGATCGGGCCGATGGTTTCAGTCGAAGACGATCGTCGAGACCTATTTCAATGAATCAGTGCAAGGTCTCGACATCGGTTCCAAGGTGAAATACCGCGGCGTCAGCGTCGGCGAGGTCACTCGCATCGGCTTCACGTACAACAAGTACCAGCAAGACAAACCTCCCGGCGAGCGGCTGCGCTACGTGTTGGTCGAGTTGACCATTCTGGGGCGCCTGATCGGCAGCAAGGCGGGCGGCGAGATCACAAGGCCCGAGACAGTGCACATGGAAATCGAAAGGGGCTTGCGCATCCGGCTTGCGCCGCAAGGCATAACGGGAACCAACTACCTCGAGATTGATTACGCCGATGCCAAGACCCCCGAGCTGCCGATTTCGTGGGAGCCCGACCACGTCTACATCCCCAGCACGCAGTCGACCTTCACGCAGTTCTTCTCCGCGGCGGGCGACGTCGTCGAAAAGCTGCAGCACCTCGATCTCGACGGCGTCGTTACCCGCCTCAACCGCCTGCTCGACACGACGAACGAGCGCGTGGGAGCGGTCGACGCGGCTAAGATATCCGAATCGACGACGCGCGTGCTGGCCAAGGTCGAGAGCAAGCTCGATCAGCTTCACGTCGACCAGATCTCCAAGGAAAGCACTGCGCTTCTGGCCGAGCTGCGGCAGACCAATCAGAAGCTCGGCGCGATTGTGGACGATCCCGGCTGGAGGAAGATTCCGACCGAGGCGAGCGCCGCCGCGGCTCAGGCGCGCAAGCTCGTCGAGGATCCCAATCTGCCGAAAGCGCTGGCGCATCTCCAGGGTACGCTCTCGCGCCTCGATCGCGTCCTCGGCGGCACCGAGTCCGATCTGAGGAAAACGCTCGATAACGTGCGGCAGATCACCGACAACCTGCGCGACCTGACCGAGGAAGCCAAACGCAATCCATCGCGATTGATCCTCGGCGCGCCGCCCGCGCCGGCAAAGGGAACCCAACCGTGAATCGACCCGCTTCGTTTTCGCGCCGGCGCGCGCTGTCGTCCGTCGCCGCACTGCTCGCGGCCGCCTGCTCGCAGCCGGCGCCGCTGAAATCGACGTTTATCCTGGAGCCGGCACGTCCCGCGGGTGCGGCCGCCGCGCCGAAAAACGCATCACTCAAGGTCGGGGCGGTCTCGGTCGCGGGTCCCTTCCGCGGCCGGTCGCTCGTCTATCGCGAAGGCGATCTGAAGTACGAGGCCGACTTCTACAACGAGTTCCTGATCGGGCCGGCGGCAATGGTCGGCGAAGCGACCGCTGCGTGGCTCGCCGCCGCGGGTATATATCAAAACGTGCTGCCGCCTTCCAGCACGCTGGACGGCGATCAACTGCTCGAAGCGTTCGTCAGCGAATTCTATGGCGACCTGCGCGATCCGGCGAAGCCGGCAGCGGCGGTGACGATCAAGTTCTTTCTCACCGACGTGTACGCCGCTGCGGGCGCGTTCCGCTGGACCGGCGAGCTCAGGTCGCGACGGGACGTGCCTTCGCGGTCGGCCGACGCGGTCGTCCAAGGCCTGAATGCGGCGCTCGCCGACGTGCTCGAGCAGCTCGGCGCCGCGCTGCGCGCGCTGCCGGCAAAATAGCGATCCGCGGTTCTCGTTACGCCCAGTCATGGGACCTGCAACTACGGGGCCCGAGCGCCCCCGACCCAAGGACCCGGCCCCGCAACTCGAGCAGCTCAGAGTGCCGTCCGATGCTTCACTACCAGGGATCGCGAGCTACGCCGGCGTGATCTGGAGACTGACGACGCATCACTTGAAAGAGGCTCCGATGAAGCCCGGAACCTGCAGGAATACAAGACGATCTGCGAATTCATGCGACTCTATGCAACGCTGCGGTTCTACCAGCTCGCATTGCTGCTGGGGACGACAGGAGCCATCGTAACCGCGCTGATCAATTCCAGGACCATTCAGGCTACGCCTGGCGCGGCAATCGTTCTCAAACTCGGAGGAGTCGCCGTTGCTTTCGCACTCACGGTGATGGAATTCCGCGCTTCATCGTATTGGCATCGCATGCGCGACCGGGCCAATATTCTGTGCGGGACGCTGGGCTATCAACCTTTCGCGGTGTCGTCGCGGTGGAACCCGTTGACGACCAGCGGGGCAGGGTTTTACCTGCATGTCTTCGTGCCGGCCCTGTGGGTCGTGAGCCTGTTCATCCGCTTCGTTCCGCCGACGTAAGTGGCGACGTCGCGCGGAAAGAAAGAGCCGATCAGCGCGGCGCCACCGGCGCGTTCGCAGAACCGAGGGCGAGCAACCAGCCCATCAGACCGCCGCTATAGCTACGCGATCAAGCGCGCGGTGAGGTCGTGTTCGGTGCTGCCCGTGATTTTCACGCGTGCGAACGAGCCGGCAGTGAGGCCGTAGCCGTCTTCGATGGTGACGACGCCGTCGATCTCCGGGGCATCGGCCGCGCTGCGTGCAATGGCGCGCCCATCCGCGATCGAGTCGACCAGGACGTCGACCGTTTGGCCGATTCTGCCGCCGAGGCGCTTGGCGCTGATCTTCGCCTGCGCCGCCATGAAGCGCGCCCGGCGTTCTTCCTTGACGGCTTCGGGTACGTGGTCCGGCAGTGCGTTCGCCGCGGCACCGTCGACGGCGGAGTAGGCGAAACACCCCACGCGATCGAGCTCCGCCGCCTCGAGAAACGCCAGCAAGTCCTCGAACTCGGTCTGCGTTTCGCCGGGGAAGCCGACGATGAACGTCGAGCGAATGGTGAGATCCGGGCACATCGACCGCCACGCGCGAATCCGATCGAGATTGTCCTGCGCGTTTGCCGGCCGCTTCATCAGTCTGAGAATGCGCTGGCTAGCGTGCTGGAACGGCACATCGAGGTACGGCAAGACCTTTCCTTCCGCCATCAGCGAAATGACCTCGTCGACGTGCGGATACGGATAGACGTAGTGCAGGCGCACCCACGCGCCGTGCTCTGCTGCGAGCTCGCCCAAAGCGCGCGTAAGCTCGGTCATTCGCGTCTTGACCGGTCGCCCGCGCCAAAAACCGGTGCGATAGCGGACGTCGACCCCGTAGGCGCTCGTGTCCTGCGAGATTACCAGCAGTTCCCGGACGCCGGATTCGAGCAGATTCTCCGCTTCGTTCATCACATCACTCAAGCCACGGCTCACCAGATCGCCGCGCATCGACGGAATGATGCAAAACGTGCAGCGGTGATTGCAGCCTTCCGCGATCTTGAGGTAGGCGTAGTGCTTCGGCGTGAGCTTGATCCCCTGCGGCGGAACGAGATCGGTGAACGGATCGTGCGGCTTCGGCAGGTGCGCGTGCACCGCATCCATCACCTCGGCGGGGGCGTGCGGGCCGGTTACCGCGAGGACCTTCGGATGCGCCTTCTTGACGAAGGTGCCGCCGTCCTTGGCGCCAAGGCAACCGGTGACGATGACTTTGCCGTTTTCGGCAAGCGCCTCACCAATCGCTGAGAGCGACTCGTCGACGGCGGCGTCGATGAAGCCGCAAGTATTGACGATCACGAGATCGGCGCCCTCATACGTCGGCGCGATCGCATAGCCCTCCGCGCGGAGCCGAGTGAGAATTTGCTCCGAATCGACGAGCGCCTTCGGGCAGCCGAGCGAAACGAATCCGACGCTGGACGCGGCTGCGGCTGGACGCTTCATGCGATGCTCGAGAAGACCGGATTGCGCATTGCGAAAAATCGCTACGCTGCAATGCAGCTTGTGCAGTGCTTCGACATCAGGATTCGGATCAGCGCTTCTTCTCGTCTTCGTCCGATGCCTGGGTCGTTCCGAAGTTCGCGAAGGGAAACGCGGTGAACAGCCCCCGCGTCTGATCCTGCATCCGCTGCTGCATGTCCATGAACAGCTTCGCGCTCTGCTCGAGGTAATTGCCGAGCATGCCCTGCATCGCCGGTGCCTGCATCTGCAGGAACTGCTTCCACAGGTCCGGCGTGAGCATCATCTTGTCGCCGTAGATCTGCTTGGCCTGGTCCTGCAGCTTCTGCTGAATGGTGAGAAACGCCTTGACGTTCTGCTCCATGTAATTGCCCATGATCCCCTGCAGCGCATTGCCGTAGAAACGGATCATCTGTGCGAGCATTTCGCTGGAGAACATCGGCATGCCGGCGGACTCCTCCTCGAGGATGATCTGCAGCAGGATGCTCCGGGTCAGATCGTCGCCGGACTTGGCGTCGATGACCTGGAAGTCGATGTGTTCGAGCACCATCTGCTTTACGTCCGCCAGCGTGATATAGCCGCTGTGGGCGGTGTCGTACAGGCGGCGGTTGGGGTACTTCTTTATCACGCGGCTCGACTTGTTCATGCCCAGCTCCAAAAACGGGTCGAGCATTATAACCTACTGATTTATTGAGCGTTTGATTTCCGTCGTCGCCGCCACAACAACCATTGGTGCGACGCACCAAAAAATCATTGACAGGCCCCGATTCCACACCTAGAATGCGATTTGTGCGGTGCAGCAAAAAGAGGGTTGAGAGAAGGTTGATCCCGGGCAGGCGGTCAGCAACACGCGCCCAAACCCTCCGCAACCGGACGTTTATTTGGATGAAACCTACCTCGACTGAAAAGGATGATCATGCACAACGGAACGGAACAATTCGCTGAAATCAACAAGGCCGGCTATGACAATGCGATCAAGCTTGCCTCGCTTTCGCTGGAAAAGGCCGAGCGCCTGACGAAGCTCAATCTCCAGGCGGCCAAGGTTGCGCTGGAGCAAGGCGTCTACACTGCCAACGCCGTCGCCGGCGTGAAGGACGTCCAAGAGTTCTTCACGCTTCGCGCCAAGCTGGCCGAAGCAGGTGTCCAAAACGCGCTGGGCTACTCGCGTGGCATCTACGAAATCGCTTCGGAAGCGCAAGGCGATTTCTCTGCGCTGGCCGAAGAAGCGTGGGCTTCTTACACCAAGGGCGTCGCTGCCTGGGTGGAAAAGGCAACGAAGAACGCGCCTGCGGGCTCAGACATCGCCGTCACGGCCCTCAAGTCGACGGTGGCTGCAACGACCGCTGCGTTCGACCAGCTGTCCAAGGCAACCAAGCAAGTCGTGAGCTTCGCTGACGCATCAGTCCGCGCGGCGACTGCCAACGCGGCCTCTGCTGCCAAGGCGACGAGCAAGGGCCGCAAGGCTGCGTAAGGAATCAGGAATTTTCAAAGGACAAGGACGGGAACTTGAAACCGGGGGTACTGTCTCTATATTGGTTTTGATGGCTCCTTCTGTATCATTTTCCTCCTCCTAAATGATACAGCCTCAGCCCCGGCAGCAATGCCGGGGCTTTTTTTTCGCGACTCGCCACGCGCGATCCCCACGCGTGCGCGTGGGGCGACTTCCGACGCTGCGGGCTCGCGCCGCTAGAACATGTGCTGACCGCCGTTGATGGAGAGATTGGCACCGGTGATGAAGCCGGCCTCTTCCGACGCGACATAGGCCACAAGGCCGGCGATCTCGTCGGGCTTTCCCAGCCTGCCCATCGGAATCTGCGGGATGATCTTCGACTCGAGCACCTCCTTCGGAATCGCCAGGACCATCTTGGTGCCGATATAGCCCGGCGAAACCGTGTTTACGGTGACGCCTTTTCTTGCGACCTCGAGCGCGAGCGCCTTGGTGAAACCGTGCATCCCGGCTTTGGCCGCCGAGTAGTTGACCTGTCCGAACGCGCCTTTCTGGCCGTTGACGGACGAAATATTGATGATCCGGCCCCAGCCGCGCTCGGTCATGCCGTCGCAAACCTGTTTAGTCATGTTGAAGCAGCTGTCGAGATTGGTCTTGATCACCGCGTCCCAGCTGGCCTTGTCCATCTTCTTGAATGTCGCGTCGCGCGTGATCCCGGCGTTGTTGACCAGCACATCGACCGGCCCGACCTCCTTGACGACCTGCGCAACGCATGCGACACACGAATCCCAGTCGACGACGTCGCAGGGGTACGCGCGGAACGCGTAGCCCTGCTTTTTCATCGATTCGAGCCACTCTGGCGCCTTCGTATTGCCCGGTGAATGGGTCGTGACAACGGTATGGCCCATCGTCGCGAGCTTCGCACATATCGCTTCGCCAAGCCCACCCATTCCGCCGGTCACAAGCGCAATGCGTTGTTTATTTTCTGCCATTATGTCCTCCTTTTTATTGATGCGATGTCCGGAAAGCGGTGACTGCTGGCGCTGACGTTCGACGGCCAGCGCGCCCATTCCCCCGACTATGCACAGCGAGGCTAGCGCTTCTTGGCGTCGCGTCGGTCCATTTTCGTTATTCGGGGCTCCGTCGAGGTTCGATATGCGGGGTCCGCAGCCAGCATCAAAACGGAAGGAAGCGCGTCGATGTTAGCGCATGTTCCGAGGGTCGTCACGCTCGAAGGATAGGTTACTCGCGTCCCTCAGGCGACCTTCTCACGCACGTACGTTCCTGGTGCGGGACCAAGCGGGTGGTGACGCGCGCTACCCTCGTGCTTTGGCGCCTGACGCAGAGCGCCCGCGTGCTGCACCAGCCATGCAGTCCAGTCTGGCCACCACGATCCGGGATGAGACTGTGCGCGCACCAGCCAGTCCTCCGGATCCTCGGTCAAGAGCTCGTTGGTCCAATAGTTGCGCCTCTTCCTTTGCGGGGGATTCACGACGCCGGCGATATGACCCGAAGCTCCGAGAACGAAAGTCACATCGCTCTCGACGAGTTCGATCGTGCGATAGGCGGAACGCCACGGCACGATGTGATCCTCGCGAGAGGCATACACGTAGCTCGGCATCGCGATGCGCGACAGATCGATCGGCTCGCCGCACATGGTCAGGGCACGAGGTTCACGCAGGCGATTTTCCAGGTACATGTTGCGGAGGTAATAGGCGTACATCGGGCCGGCGAGATTGGCCGAATCGCTGTTCCAGTAGAGCAGATCGAACGGCGGCGGCGTCCTGCCTTTGAGATAGTTGTTTACGACGTAGTTCCAGACCAGCTCGTTGGGCCTGAGGCTGGCAAACGCATTGGCCAGCTCGGTGCCTTGGACGCGTGCTCCCGCAAGCAGGTCCGGTTCGCGCGCGGCGAGGTATTCGTTCGAGATGTACACGCCGATCTCGCCGGGCTCCGCGAAATCGAGCATCGTCGTAAGGAACGTGGCGCTCGCGACCGGGTGCTCGCCGCGGCCGGCCAGCACCGCAAGTGAACAGGCGAGTAGAGTCCCCCCGACGCAAAAACCGAGTGTATTAATAATCGGGCTGCGTGAGATCTCCCGCGCGACGCCGATCGCCTGCAACACGCCGCGCTCGAGGTAATCGTCCCAGGTCAGATGCCCCAGCTCCGGCGGAATGTTGCGCCACGAAATCAGGAAAGCCATGTGTCCCGCACCGACGACATGCCGCACGAACGAGTTCTCCGGCCGCAAGTCGAGGATGTAGAACTTGTTAATGCATGGCGGCACGAGAAGGAGCGGTCGCTTGTAGACCTCGGCGGTCACCGGCGCGTACTGGATCAACTCGATCAGCTCATTGCGGAACACCACGCTTCCCGGAGATAGCGCCAGATTGCGGCCAACCTCGAAGGCCGATTCATCGGTCATCGCGATGCGCCCGCGTTGCGCGTCGCCGATCAGGTTCGCCAGCCCATGCGTGACGCTGGCGCCGCCCGACTCGATGGCGAGCTTGAGCGCTTCGGGATTCGTCGCCAGGAAATTCGATGGCGCGATGGCATCCGCGTACTGGCGCGCCAGGAACCGG
Organism: Pseudomonadota bacterium; assembly: GCA_030854785.1. Lineage (GTDB taxonomy): Bacteria > Pseudomonadota > Gammaproteobacteria > Burkholderiales > Casimicrobiaceae > PALSA-1003. The sequence continues at coordinate 4,120 of JALYSM010000135.1, read as the reverse complement.
ACGCGTTTCCTGGATTCGGGATCGCCCTGCGCCAGCGCGGCGAGTTCACGTACGTAGTCGGCGTAGAGCAGATACGCATCCTTCAGCCAAGTGAAGTAGGGCTGTTCGCGCCACTCTTTTGCACCGAAGCGGCGATCCGGAACGGCCGCCTGGGTGCCGGTCGCGGCCGGTGACACGTCAGAGCCGGCGATCGCGCGCCGCCAGAGAGCTTCGAAGCGTCGGTTGTAGCGTTCGGTGAGCTCGGCCGCCGCGGCGGGATCGACCCATGCCGTGGTAGGCGCAACCACCGCGAGCGCGGCGTTGCCTATTTCGAGAGGCGGCCGGGCGACCGGCATCGGCGGCAATTCGGAATGCGACCACCAGTTGCTCCACTGCCGGCCCATTACCTGCCACTGGCCCAGGAGCTCGGTCCAGTCGTTCGCAAGCGCATGTGTTTCCATCGACTTCGAGTGTAGCGGCTCACCTCGAAGCGCACAAACGCGCGGCGGCCTCATGCCAAGGGCTCGCGCCGCTGCCTCCTTATCGAGGCGTGCACGTTGGGATGTCGCGCGTCGGCCGCTTGCGTCGACTCCTGCGGCCATAACGGTTATCGCGCGATCGTCCAGTTGCGCGGCCGCAGGGCATCCGCCTCCGCGGTCGCATCCGCATCGCTCCGCTCGCGGGGCCCCTGCTCCGCGCTTCGGCGTCGCCCACGCGCGATCCCCACGCTGCACGTGGGGCCCTCGCTGCGGGCTCGCGCCGCGTTCGCCGGATCAGTGCTCGAGGAGGAAGCCGAGGAGAGCGACCGTCGCAATGCCGCCGCCTATCAGCGTCACCTGTTGCAGCGTGTGTTCAGGCGCCACGTGCCGATGCAACCCCGGGATCAAGTCGGCGACAGCGACGTACAGGAGGCTCGCCGCGGCGAGCGCCAACACGGTCGGAAGCATCTGCTGCATGCTGGCGAGCGCAACATAGCCGATCAGCCCGCCGGCGAGCGTCGCGGCGGCTGTGATCAGATTCATCGCGAACGCGCGCCGTCGGGTGTAACCGGAATGAAGCAGTACCGCGAAGTCGCCGACCTGCTGGGGGATCGCATGCGAGACGATAGCCAGCGTCGTCGCCACGCCCAGCTTGTAATCCGCGACAAAGCTGGCAGCGATCGCGATGCCATCGCAGAGATTGTGCACCGAATTGCCGATCACGATCATGAGTCCCGGTCGACCTACGAACGCTTCGGCGTCGTCGTGAGGCGCCGGCACGTGGGCACCGGCTTCGTCGAACGGGGCGTCGTGGGCGTGGCGCCAGAGGACGAACTTCTCGAGCAGGAAGAAGGCCAGAACCCCGGCAAGCACGGTGGTCATGACGCGCTGGACGCTGCCGTGCGCGAGCGCCTCCGGCAGCAAGTCGAGAAACACCGCGCCGAGCAAAGCGCCGACCGCGAAACTTACGAACCACCGAATCCAGCGCGCACTGGCGGCGAGAGTGCCGGCGGCGAGCAGAAGTGCCAGCGTACCGCCGGCGAGACACCCGAGAATGATCGCCGGGAGCGTTGACATGGGAAAAGCGCGGAACGGCCCGATGATCGATGAAACTGAGTTGCATTATCGGCCGCGCCCGCGTTTGCGTCAAACGGTCGCGATCCAGATCAGCGTTGCCATGCGGCCCGCAGCGACACCTTCGCGTCGATACGAGTAGAAGGTTTCCGGCTCGCTTAGCGTGCAACGGCCGCCGCCATGAATCGCAACGACGCCAGCTCGCTCGAGACGACGCCGCGCCAAGGCATAAAGATCGGCGAGCCACTTGCCGGGTCGGTGAGGCGAAAAGCATTGGAGAGCGTCCGGATCATCGGCACAGTGCGCGGCAAGAACGTCGGCACCGACTTCAAAGGCCTGCGGTCCGATTGCAGGTCCAAGCCAGGCGAGTACGGTCGCGGGCGGGGTGCGCATCGACGCCAGCGCCGCCTCGAGAACGCCCGCAGCGAGGCCGCGCCAACCGGCGTGCGCGGCGGCGACGACGCTTCCTCGGGCGTCGGTGAGCAGGACCGAGAGACAATCAGCAGAGTGCACAACGCAGACGGTATCCGGAGCGCGCGCGATCGCACCGTCGGCCTCCGGCAGATTGCGCCGCCAGGACGCGCTCGTTGCGTTGGCATCAAAGATCGCAATACCGTGCACTTGCGCGAGCCACATCGGGTCGGCGGGAAGCCAGCGCCGAAGCTCGCTGCGGGCACTCTCGAACCGCGGATCGCTGCGCGTCAGATCGAATCTTTCGCCTGCGCGCCCGCGACGCGTCGTCGACAGCGCGCACACCTGCGGTGGAGCGGGCCAGTCGGGGACGATCCAGTCGAGCCCTGCGGAGGCGAGCCGCGCGCGAAGCGAGCTGCCCGCGTTAGGCGACGTCATCGGATGCGTCGCAGCGAGGCCAGGAGCGCGGCGAAATCGTCGGGCGGCGGCGATTCCCACTGCAGCGCCTTGCGTGTCACCGGATGCACCAGACCGAGGCGCCACGCATGCAGTACCTGGCGGTGGAATGCCATGCCAAGGCCGCGTCCGTAAGTGGCATCGCCGATCAGCGGATGCTTAAGCGCTGCGAGATGCACCCGGATTTGATGCGTACGGCCCGTCTCGAGCCGGCACACGAGCAGCGTGCACGCGGCGAAACGTTCGCGCACCTCGTAATGCGTGACCGCGGCCTTGCCGGATGCGACGACCGCCATTGACGTACGCTTGACCGGATGGCGACCGACCGGTGCGTCGATGCTGCCGCCCCGCGTCAACACGCCGTGCACAAGCGCGAGGTAGTCGCGCCGTACCGTGCGTGCCTGCAGCTGCCGCACCAGATCGGTCTGGGCGACCGGAGTCTTGGCAATCGCGAGCAAGCCGCTTGTGTCCTTGTCCAGCCGATGCACGATGCCGGCGCGGGCGACCGCGGCAAGTTGGGGCGCATGGTGCAGCAGAGCGTTGGCGAGCGTGCCGTCCCAATTGCCGCTGCCCGGATGGACCACGAGCCCCGCGGGCTTGTCGACGATGATGAGCGCATCGTCTTCGTAAACGATTGCGAGCGGCAAGGGCTGCGCCACGAGCACGTTTCGGCGCGGATCCGGCAACGGCGCGACGACGACGCGCTCTCCACCGTAGAGCTTCTGCTTCGCCGACGCGGCCCCGCCGGCGACGGTGACGCGGGCGGCGTCGATCCATGATCGGATGCGGCTGCGCGAGTGCTCCGGCATCAGCCGCGCCAGCGCTTGATCGAGCCGCAGCCCGGCGAGATCGGCGGGAACGGTGAACTCACGCTGCTCCGATGGCGGCGCGACGGCCAAGGTATAATTTGGTGCTGCCACGGGAGTTGCAATAATGTCGAGGATGTCGTTGCTGTGTATTCGAATTGTCGTCGCGATCGTGTTCGCGCTCTCGGCGACCTCGTGCAACCTGCTGCCCGAGGTAAAGGACGACACGGCGGGATGGTCGGCCGAGCGCCTCTATCAGGAGGCGCACGACATGTTGGCCACCGGCAATTATACGCGGGCGGTCAAGCTGTTCGACACGCTCGAAGGCCGCTATCCGTATGGCCGCTATGCGCAACAGGCGATACTCGAAGGCGCGTACGCGAACTACCGGGGGGGTGAAACCGCGCCGGCGGTCGCGGCCTGCGACCGCTTCATCCGCACCTACCCGAATCATCCCAATGTCGACTACGCGTACTACCTCAAAGGCGTCGTGAACTTCCGCGAAGACCAGGGACTGTTCGGTTACGTCGTCGAGCAGGATCTTTCGGAGCGCGACCCGAAGATGGCCAGGGAATCGTTCGGCGCATTCAAGGAGCTCGTCACGCGTTTCCCGGAGAGCAAGTATGCCGCCGACTCGCGCGAGCGCATGCGCTACCTCGTCAACGCACTGTCCAGCTACGAAGTGCACGTTGCCGACTACTACTATCGCCGTGGCGCTTATGTCGCGGCCGCGAACAGGGCGCAGGCATCGTTGCTCAATTACCCGCAGACGCCGGCTAACGAGGATGCCTTGATCATTATGGCGAAGAGCTACGACAAGCTCGGCTTGCCGCAGTTGCGTGACGATGCGCAGCGCGTTCTCAAGGAAACGTTCCCCAACGGCAAATATCTCATGGCCGATGCCAAGCCCTGGTG
>JALYSM010000098.1 GCA_030854785.1 Pseudomonadota bacterium | reverse complement strand
AGATTGAGCGGTGAATGCAAGGAAAAACCGGTCGAGACAGTCGTGTGAGACAAGGAATTATACGTGGCGTTCGGTATCGCCCCCGGTCGCTCATCGGCGATAATGCGCCATGGCAATACCTTCGGCGGCATCCCGAGCGCGAACCGTTTCTCCGTACCTGCTGCTGACGCTGACGCCGTTCTTCTGGGCGTGCAACTGGATCGTCGGCCGCGGATTGCACGCCGAGATTCCACCGATGGCGATGACCGTCTATCGCTGGGCGTTTGCCATCGTTTTCATGCTTCCATTCGCCTTGCCGCACGTGCGCCGCCAATGGCCGCTGATCCGCGCTCACTGGCGCGTCCTGCTGCTACTCGGTGTGCTCGGCGTCGGCTCGCACAATGCGCTCGCATATCTGGGACTCAACTACACGAGCGCGACCAATGGCGTCATCCTGAATTCATTCATCCCGGTGATGATCATTGCACTGTCGTGGCTGTTCCTGCGCCAGCGACTGTCCAACGTGCAGGTGGCCGGGGTCATCGTCTCCCTCGCCGGCGTGCTGACGATTCTCGCGCGGGGAAGCCTCGAGCAGCTGCTCGAGTTCCGGCTCAATCCGGGCGACATTTTCGTGATCTTCTCGATGCTGCTCTGGTCGTTGTACACGATCTGCCTGCGCTGGCGCCCACCCGGGCTGGACATGTTGGCATTCCTGTTCGTCATCGCCTGCGTCGGAACCGCGGCGGTTCTGCCGCTTTATCTCGGCGAGGCGATGCTGTCCCGACAGGTCGAATGGACGTGGGAGGTTGTCGCCGCGCTGGCCAGTGTGGGATTGTTTTCCTCCTTCGTCGCGTACATTTTCTGGAATCGAGGCGTCGAGCAGGTAGGGGCGAGCGTTGCCGGGCTGTTTGTGCATCTCATGCCAGTGTTCGGGACGATCCTCGCGTGGCTTTTTCTCGGTGAACGACTGCAAATCTTTCATGTTGCCGGCATCGCGCTGATCCTGACCGGCATCTACGTCACCAGCCGCACCGCCACGCCTCCGGTGCCGGCCGCACCCGAGTAGGGCGGGGCAGTGGAGCGCTTCAACGTTCTTCTCGTGCGCCCGGGACAGTTTCTCCACCACGACGGGTACTCGGGCGCGGCACGGCAACTCTGCAATGGGCTGCGCCGTCTCGGCCACCCTTCCCGGGTCGCCGAAAACGAGCTCGTCTGGGACGCGACCAATATCGTCGTCGGGGCGCAGAATCTCGAGCCGGAGCTCGCCGACCGCTTGCCGGCGAACTCGATCATCTACAACGTCGAAATGATGATCAACGGCAGCCCGTTCCTGCAGATCCTCGATCCGTTTGTCCGGCGCTTTGAAACCTGGGATTACAGCGCCGCGAACGTCACCGCATGGCACGCGGCGGGCGTCTCCGATCGGGTGCGGCTGCTGCGACCCGGCTACCTGCCTGAAGATACCGCCATCGATCCGGCGGCGCCGAGCGACATCGACGCCTTGTTTTTCGGCTCGCTCAATTGGCGCCGCGACGCCGTACTTGTCGATATTGCGCGGCACGGCGTACGGGTACACGCGGCCGTGAATACCTACGGCCCGTGGCGCAATGCACTCGTTGCGCGGGCGAAGCTGATCCTCAATATCCATTCGCGCCAGGATTCCGTGTTCGAGTTCGCGCGAGTCTCGTATGCCCTCGCCAACCATCGGCTGCTGGTGACCGAGGCCGGAGCTGCGGAGGACATCGACGCCGACCTGCGTGAAGCGCTGGTCATCGGCCGCGCCTCGGAGCTCGGCGCGCTTTGCCGCGATCTTCTCGACGACGAACCGCGGCGTCTGGCGCTCGCCGAGCGCGCATTCGCGATATACGCGCGGCGCGATTTCACGCAGTCGCTGCGCGAGGTGCTCGCGCTGCGCGCTGCGGCGGCGGTCGGATTGCCGGGCGACTGACGATCAGCGCGCTCGCGCGTGGACCCGCAGTGGTGCGGCCGGGCGCGCGGACCAGAACCCCGAGTGCGCGATATCGCCCGGTTCACAGGGCGTGAGCGTGAGCGCGGTGACGACGCGCGCCACGATCGCCTTGAACTCGATCTGCGCGAAACGCATGCCGAGGCACATGCGACCGCCGCCCGCGAACGTGAGCATGAGAAAAGGGCGCGTCTTGCGAGCGGCTCCCGGGTCGTCGTAGCGATCGAGGTCGAAACGCTGCGGATCACGGTGCACCGCTGCCAGGCGATGGCTCGCAGCCACCGCCATCGCGGCGCGCGTGCCGGCGATGAGCCGGTATCCGGCGAAATCGAGATCGCGCACGATGACGCGCGGCAGATTGATGAGCGGCGGATACAGCCGGCCCACTTCGAGCATGAAGCGGTCGAGCAACGGCAGGCGGTCGAGATCCGGCACGCCCAGCGGCCGCTTTGCCGTCCATCCGGCAGCGGTGAGCTCGCGCGCGAGCGCTTCGGCGATGTCGGGCATGAGGGCGAGCACGTAGAGCGCCCGTCCGTACATCGTCGCGCCGGTGTCGTGACCGGCGATCAGCAGAATGGTAAGGTAGCCCGTGATCTCGTCGTCGGTAAGCGTTGGCGCGCCGTCCGCAGCGGGCTCGAGCAGAATGTCGAGCACGGACTGCGGCGTCCTCGCCGGTTGTCGCCGCCGTGCTCTCACGCAGTCTCCCAGGATGGAGAGCAGCGTCTGGCGGGCGGTCGCGGCGCGCGCGAGGAAGACGTCGCGCGATTCGGTCTCGAAATCGTAGCCGTCGAGAATCACGCACAGCGCGCGGTAGGCCGCCTCGATCGCCGGCTGAGGCAAGCCGCCGACGGTCGCAGCGACAACATGGAAGGCGAGGCGCCGCATCGCCATGAACGTGTCGACCACCCCTCCGTCGCGCCACGGCTGCACAGTCTCGTCGGCGGAGGCGACGATGCGATCGACATAGCGTTCGATGAACTCTGCCGTAAACGCAGGCGCGATCATTCGCCGCTGCTGCGCATGCAGCGGCTCGTCGACGTTCAGCACCGCTTGGCCGAAACCCAGGCCGAGGATGGGCCGCCATCCCAGGTCGCTGCTGAAGGCGTCGCGCTGCGATCCGAGCGCCAGTTCGGCTGCGTCGGCGCCGAGAAGGCAGATGCAGGGGCCGGCGTCGGGGCCGAGCGGAATATCCGTGCGCACCACCGGCCCACCGCGATCGGCGGCCGCGGCAAGGCGACGCGCGACCTCGCCGCCCTTGATGTCGGCGGCGGTCAGCTCGACTCGCGGCGCGGCGCCGAGCGCGTCCGGCAAATCGCTCATCGCGTCGGCGGTTCCCGTGACGCGGTCAGGGCATTCTCGGCAAGAGGAATCTTTGCGGTGGGATGAGCTGTTTCCTGGACGACGGCTTGCGCGAGCTCGGACGCAATACAGTCGATCATTCCCGCACTCAGCCCGAGAAACGTCGGCAGGGTCACCAACCGCTCATCCTCGGAGTCGCAGCAGGCGCCACGCGCCTTCGAGACGAGGAGCGGATGCCGCGCCAGCGAAGGATAGTGCACGCTGGTCGCGATCCCCGCCGAAGCGAGCCTTGCCCGGATCCGCTCGCGGCTCGGAGCGGGGAGCTTGACGACGTACATGAGGCAGCTGTCGTCGTCTTCGCGCTGCAGTGGGCAAACTGCGGGGGCGAGCGGACCGAGCGAGAGATCGTAGCAGCGGAACTGATCGTGACGTTGCGATCGCCACTCCGGCAGATAGTCCATCGCGGCATTGACGAGCGAGGCTGCGATGTCGTTACTGCGCAGCTTGAGTCCCGGCATCGTGCCGAAGCCGTAATCGGCATGGTGCAGGGTCGCGGCACGCTGCATCGTATCAACGGTCAGGCCGAGGTTGGATACTTCGCGCACGCAACGTTCAGCGACGGGGTTTCGCCCCCAGATTAGCCCGCCATCGCCGCCGGGAAGCTCCTTGACGGCATTGAAGCTGTAGCACAGGAGGTCGCCCTGCGGCGGTGCGTTATCGAGGAGATCGACCCGGTGCGCGCAGTCTTCGATCAGCAATAGCCCATGTCGGTCGGCGAATGCGCGTGCGCCGGCCATGTCCGGATGCCGCTGCCCGTAGAGGTGCACGACCAGCAGCGCACGCGTTCGCGGCGACAAGGCGCGCGGCGCCGCATCGAGATCGAGCAACATCGTTTTCGGATCGACGTCGGCCAGCACGGGCTTGACGCCGGCCTGGAGGAATGCGAGCGCCGAGGCGACGAACGTTACGGAAGGAACGATGATTTCCGGCTCGTCGCCGCCCGATGTTGCCTGGACGAAGCGTCCCGCAAGATAAAGCGCGCTGGTGCACGACGATGTCGCGAGCGCCCAGCCGCCGCGGCGTGACGTGAAGGCCGCTTCCAGCGCGAGGCATTCCGGCCCGTAGCCGAGCCAGCCGCTGTCCAGCGCGCGCTCGAGTCTGCGGCGCACCACCGACGGCACGTGCGGGCGAAAGACCGGAATCGGTGCGTTGGGCGTGGCTGCGTTCATCGGACGATGGCGATCGGGTCGAGCCGACGCGAGCGCTCGGATTGCGCAACGATCGCTTCCCATTCCGCGCGCCGCAGCTCGAGGCTCACCACCGCGACCTCGGTGCCATCCGCGCGCCGGGCGCGCGACCGGCCGACGATGCGCCCGCCGCCGAGGAGCACAGCGCGGCGCGAGAGCCGGTTGTCGTCGATGAGCACGCAGCGCATGACCGTCAGCCCGAGGTCGCGGAAGCCGAAATCGCGCAGCGCCGTGCCCGCGTCGGCGGCGACACCGACATAATCGGCAGGCAGGGCCCAGCGATGTCGCTGTACGACCGGCGCATCGACCATCACGCGGCCGAGCTCGAAGCTGCCTTCGTCGGGATCGCCGCGGCTCCAGCCGATCGCACCGACAAGGACGCCGGACGGCTTGAGGCGGATCGAGAGCAGCGCCTCGAAAGGGCGTTGCATGCCATTGCGAATCCATTCGCGGTTGCGCTCCGGGTCGAGGGGACGCGGATCGAGAAACTTGTCGCGGATCTGCGGTCGATTGCGCAGTGCGGTGAGCGCGTCGATCTCGTGGGATTCCGGCCAGCCGACGCTCACGCAGCGGCCTTCGAACAGCGGGCCGCTCAATGGAATGCGCCAGGCTTTCCCTTCGACTGCGCTCATCGAGTGTGCATCCGGGATTTGCCGCTGGGTTCAGGAGGTCGTCTGGCGGCCGTAGCGATCGTCGAACCGCACAATGTCGTCCTCGCCGACATACTCGCCGCATTGCACCTCGATCAGGAGCAGCGACCCGACGCCGGGATTTTCCAGTCGGTGCCGGTTCCCGACCGGAATGAAGGTCGACTCGTTGACGCGAATGGTGTAGACGCTGTCGCCGTTGGTGACGCGCGCTTCGCCCTGAACGACGACCCAGTGCTCGCTGCGGTGCTTGTGCGCCTGCAGCGACAGCGCCGCACCTGGCTTGACCTCGATGCGTTTGATCTTGAAACCCGGTCCTTCCTGGAGCACGGTGAACGCACCCCAGGGCCGCAGGACCGTCGTGTGCACGCGATACGCCTCGTTGCCGCGCGCCTTCAACTCGCCAACGACTTCCTTCACGCGTTGCAGCTGATCGCGATGCGCCACGAGCACGGCGTCGGGCGTGTCGACGATGAACAGGCCATCGACGCCGACGGTCGCGACGACGCGGTCCTGGGCGTAGACGTAGGTGTCGCGCGTCGCGATCGCCACGCGCTCGCCCTGGCCGCGATTGCCTTCGGCATCGCGCGTCACCAGGTCCGAGATCGCCTGCCATGAGCCGACATCGCTCCAGTCGAACCCGGCGCGCACGACCGCGACCTCGGTTGCTTTCTCCATCACTGCGACGTCGAACGAGACATTGGGCACGGCCGCGAACAGCGCCGGATCGATCTCGAGCAGGGTGTCCTGGAGGTGACCACGCAACGGCTCCCAGACGGCACGCACCGCGTCGAGCAGATCGGCGGCGTGGCGCTCGAAAGCCGCCAGTACCGCGGCCGCGGTGAAGCAGAACATGCCCGAGTTCCAGGCGTAACGCGAGTCAGCCGCGTAGCGCATCGCGTCGGCGAGCGGAGGCTTCTCGATGAAGCGTCTGGCGCGGAAAGCGTCGGCGACCGCCAGCGCCTCGCCCAGCTCCAGATAGCCGTAGCCGGTCTCCGGCCCCGTCGGGGCGATGCCGAACGTCGTGAGCCAGCCTTCGCGCGTGAGCGCGGCGGCACGTGCGGCCGCGGCGGCGAAGGCCGCGCGGTCGCCGATGAGGTGATCGGCGGGCAGCACCAGCAGCGTCGCATCGCGACCAAACATTGCGTTCGCGTACAACGCGCCCAGCGCAACGGCGGGCCCCGTGTTGCGCGCAAACGGCTCCAGCAGATACGCGACGCACGGCGGAAGGTCGGCGCCGGTGCCGGCATAGGTATCCCGCGTCTGGAAGTAATAGTCGCGATTGGTGACCGTCACGACGCCCGCGACGTCCGGCAACGCGACGGCACGCAGGAACGTGCGCGCGAGCAGCGTGTCGCCTTCGGCGCCGTCGGCCGGAAGCGGCAGGAAAGGCTTCGGCGCGGCTTCGCGCGACAGCGGCCACAGCCGCGCGCCGGCACCGCCGGAAAGGATGATCGGGACCAATGCCATCGGCGGACTCGGGTTCCTCGGGGTAGTTCTGCGACGACCCCGCGGATTGTACCCGAGTGGCGGTGATTGACGGATCGCCGCCACGCCGATACCTTTTCCGCTTCCGGGGGAGGCAACGGTGTCCGATCAGAGTCCCGACGCGATCAAGCTCGTCCGTCACTTCCGCCAGATCCTGCTGTGGCCCCTGCAGCTTCAGCCGATCCGCAGCGGCGCGCAGATTCAGGAGCCCTGGGACCTTTTGAAGCAGCCCGGCGCCGGCAATCCGTGGACCGAGCCGAGAGATCAATTCAGCTGCGATCCGGCGCAATTCCAGGAACGGCACTACAGCGAGTTCGTCACGTTTCTCCCCTACGTGCGGAGCTTTCTTTACGGCGAGGGCAAGGCCGCCAGCGCGACAGCGGCCATCGAATCGCCGATCCGGGTGTTTCGTCGCACCGACGTCGCCAAGGTACGCATGACTTTTCCCGGCGCGGACGCGGAACCGGTCACCTTCAACGTCGCGCATGTCGACTTGTGTCTGTTCTATGACATCGATGTCGCCATCCTCGTCGTCGAGATCTTCGCCCGCGATCTCTCCCTCGCTCGCGTGCAGGAGACGATGTATCGCTTCGGCAGGGCCTATCCCACGTACTGGCGGGAAGACAACTTCGGTGGTCATTGCCTTGCGCGTGCCGAGTGGCTCGCCCGGGACGGCAGCGTGCTGGCCGTGTCCGATTACGAGCAGCGCGAACGATTCTTGAGCTTTGTCGGTCAGTACCGTGCACCGTACTTTGCCTCGCACTGGCAGTTTCTGCTCAAACCTCTCGTGCCGGACCACGGCGTAGAAAAGGGGCCGATTCGCTATCGCCAGGTCGAATACAGCCGGATGCCTTTGCTCGCATACCTGGCGATGGACGACGTCCGAGCTCTATCGCGCGCCGACTTCGTGCGGCTCGGCCTCGTGAGCGCGCCAGGCGCGTCGGACGCGCTGCCGTATTCGGCGCACTACGTGCGCGATTTCGAAACGCGGTATTGCTACGACCAGTTCTGGAACGAAGAGCGCAGCGGCCGACCCGGCACGCGGTTCATGTCCTGCGGCCACGCGTTCGTCATAGTGGGGGACGCGAACGATGCATTCTTCATCGACAGCGACGCGGGGCTGCTGGGACAGTTCCGGCATCAGTACTTTCTGCTGTTCCTCATCCCGCACTTTCACAAGGCGGCGCTGCTGATGCTCTCCGACCGCATGGTGCACGCGCTCAACCGGCTCGACATCCAGGACGCGGAATCGGTCAAGCGCTTCAAGCGCATCATCCGGCAGTTGCTCGAGATCTTCCTGCGCTTCACGCATCGCTACTGGTTTCACGAGGTGTCCGACCAGCCGCAGGCGAAGGAGCTGTATCGGATGACGGCGTCCTATCTTGGCGCGGACCGCCTGTACGACGAGATCAGGGATGAGATCGAGGACATGAGCAGCTATCTCGAAAGCGATACGCTGCGGCGGCAGGCCAACACGGTCGTACGCCTGACGGTGGTGACGGCCTTCGGGCTGATCGGGACGGTGGTGACCGGTTTTCTGGGCATGAACCTCCTCGCCCTTGCCGATGCCCCGATGCTCGAGAAGATCGGCTACTTCATGATCGTGCTGATTCCGACGACCGTGCTGACTTTCTACACGATCGTCAAGTCCAAACGGCTGTCGGACTTCCTCGAAGCGCTCTCCGACGAGAGGATGCCCGC
>JALYSM010000079.1 GCA_030854785.1 Pseudomonadota bacterium | reverse complement strand
CGCGGGACTTGTTCAGAGGTTCCCCGGATGACCGGCCGGATCGCGATCGTGGGCGGCGGCTGGGCCGGCATGGCGGCCGCGGTCACGCTGGCAGGTGCCGCGCGGCAGGTCACCGTATTCGAAGCGGCGCAGGTGCTTGGCGGTCGCGCGCGCCGCGTCATTGTCGACGGCCGCACCGTCGACAATGGCCAGCACGTGCTGCTCGGGGCATACGCGCAAACGCTGGCGTTGCTGCGCACGGTGCACGGCGATCGCGCCCAGCACGACCTCTTCGATCGGCGGCGTCTCCATCTCGAGGAGCCCGGCACGTTCCGCTTCAAGACGCCGGCATTGCCTGCACCCTGGCATCTCGGCATTGCTTTGCTCGCCATGCGCGGCTTGTCGCGACGAGACCGGCTCGCTACGGTAGTGTTCGCGCGCCGCCTGCGTCGCGGGCGATTCTGCTGCGCGCCACGGTTGACCGTCGGTACGCTGCTGGCGGATCAGCCCGCACTCGCCGTCAAGTTCCTCTGGGAGCCGCTGTGCCTGGCCTCTCTGAACACGCCGGTCGATGCGGCCTCCGCGCAGATTTTTCTCAATGTCCTGCGCGCGGCGTTCGCGGTGCACGCGCACGATTCCGACTTGCTGTTGCCGCGGGTCGACTTGACCGCGCTCTTTCCGGCTGCCGCTGCTCTCCACATCGCCGCGCGGGGGGGCGAAGTGCGCCCGGGCGTGACGGTGAACCGCATTGAGGCACACGACGACGGGGTCACTGTCGCCAGCGAAGCCGGTGAAGAGGAATTCGCGGCCGCGATCATCGCCGTCGGCCCGCACCAGCTCGCGCACGTGCTGGCACCGTCGGTAAGCTCTTCTGCAGCGGCTGCGCTCGCCCAGGTCGCAACCTTCGCCTACGAGCCGATACGCACGACCTATCTGCAATACGGCCGCGCGCTCGCGCTACCGCAACCGATGCTCAAGCTCGACGGCGACCCCGGGCAATGGGTTATCGACCGCGGCCAGCTCGGCGGCGCGCCTGGTCTTGCCGCCGTCGTGATCAGCACCGACGTCGCTGCGGCGCGCGGCGACCACGACGAGCTGGCGCGCGCGCTCGACGCGCAGCTGCGCAGGCGCACGCCGGATCTACCACCGCCGACATGGTCGCAGACCATCGCCGAACGCCGCGCCACATACGCTTGCGTGGCGGGACTCGTGCGGCCCGCGCCGGGACCGCTGCAGAAGCGACTCTATCTCGCCGGGGATTACACCGACGCGGAATTTCCCTCGACTTTGGAAGCCGCGACGAGAAGCGGCGTCGCGGCCGCGCACCAACTGCTCGCGGCCAACCCTTAGCTCACAGCGCCACCTCCTTGACCGGTCTCGAATGTTGAAACCCCGCGCGTCGTCGGCCGGCGATGATGCGCGGACGCTCGACCCCCGCTCGCTACTCGCTCGCGGGTCCCCTCTCGCTGCTCACAGCGCTTTCGCCTTTTCCCGCAACACGAACTTCTGGATTTTGCCGGTCGACGTCTTGGGCAGCGCACCGAAGACGACCGTGCGCGGCGCCTTGAAGCGCGCGAGGTGCTCGCGGCACCAGGCGATCAGTTCGCTCTCGGTGACGCCCGCTGCTTCCGGCTTGAGCAGGACGAACGCACACGGCGTCTCGCCCCACTTCTCGTCTGGCCTGGCGACGACCGCGGCTTCCATGACCTGAGGGTGGCGGTAAAGGCATTCCTCGATTTCCAGCGAGCTGATGTTTTCGCCGCCCGAAATGATGATGTCCTTGGCGCGATCCTTGATCTCGATGTAGTTGTCCGGATGCCATACGGCGAGATCGCCGGTGTGGTACCACCCGCCGCGAAACGCGGCCGTCGTCGCGGGCTCGTTCTTGAGATAGCCTTTCATCACCGTGTTGCCACGAAGCATGACTTCGCCCACCGTGCTCGCATCGCGGGGCACCGGCGCCCGCGTCTCGGGATCGGCGACCGTCATTTCCGCCAGCGCCGGCATCGGCACGCCTTGGCGCGCCATCTGGCGCGCGCGCTCCGGGAGCGGCAACTCGCTCCAGCGTTCCTGCGGCGCGCACAACGTCGCCGGGCCGTAGGATTCGGTCAGGCCGTAGAGGTGGGTCACTCGGAAGCCCATGTGCTCCATGGCCTCGATGACCGCCGAAGGCGGCGCCGCGCCTCCAGTCGCCACCTCGACGATGTGGTCGAACGAGAGCTTCACCGCGGCCGGCGCATGCACCAGCATGTTGAGCACGATCGGCGCCCCGCAGAGATGCGTGACGCGATATTCGCGGATGGCCGCAAAAATCAGCGCGGGATCGACACGGCGCAGGCAAACGTGCGTGCCCCCGGCGGCGGTCACCGCCCAAGTATAGGTCCAGCCGCTGCAGTGGAACATCGGCAGCGTCCACAGATAGACGCTATCGGGCTCGAGGCCGAAGGCGAGCGCGTTGGCGAGCGCGTTGAGATAGGCCCCGCGATGATGGTAGACGACACCCTTGGGATCGCCGGTTGTACCCGAGGTGTAGAGGAGCGCCAGGGCGTCCCACTCGTCGTCGGGTCCGGGCCAGGCAAAACCGGGATCGCCCTCGGCCAGAAGCCTCGCGTAATCGACTGTGCCGAGGCGCTCGCCGGACGGTCCCTCCGGGTCGTCGATGTCTACGACGAGCAAGCTGGTATCGAGCTGCGCCAGAGCCGCCTTGATGGTCGGGGCGAATTCGGCGTCGGTCATGAGAACCTTCGCCTCGCCATGCGCGAGGCAGAAGGCGATCGTTCGCGCGTCGAGCCGGTAGTTCAACGCGTTCAAGACTGCACCCAGAGCCGGCACCGCGTAATGGGCCTCGAGCAGCGCCGGGACATTGGGCGCCATCACCGCGACGGTATCGCCGCGACCGACTCCGCGCCTTGCCAAGGCCGAGGCGAGCTGCCGGCATCGCGTCTCGAACTCGCGGTACGTGTACACCTGAGAGCCGTGGTGCACGGCGATCTTGTGCGGCCAGATGAGCGCGCTGCGCTCGAGAAACTGCACCGGCGAGAGAGGCACATAATTCGCACGCGCTTTGCCGAGCGCATCGCCGAACGCCGAAGGTCCGCGAAGGTCGGAGTCAGGCATCGGTGTTCGAGCCCGCCTGCGGAGGCCGCGTCGTACCCGCGCCCAGCGCGCGTTGCATTAACACGCTTTCGACCCAGCGCCCGAACTTCCAGCCGACGCCGGGCATCCTTCCGACTTCGGCGAAGCCAAGCGCGCGGTGCAGGGCTATCGACGCCACGTTGCTGGCGTCGCCGATCACCGCGACCATCAGCCGGTCGCCGCGTTCGCTGCAAGCCTCGATCAGGCGCGAAAGCAGCGCACGCCCTGTACCGCGGCCGCCCGCGGCGGGCGTCACATACACCGAATCCTCGACCGTATAGCGATAACCGGGTCGCGGGCGATACGCGCTGGCGTAGCTGTACCCGATGACGGTGCGCTCGCCCTCCTCGGCGATAAAATACGGATACCCGGCGGCTATGATTGCCTCGTACCTGCGCCGAATTTCGGCAACTGTGGGGGGCTCGTATTCGAAGCTGGCGGTTCCGGTCGCGACCTGCTCAGCGTAGATGTTCGCGATTGCCGGAACATCGGCCACCGTAGCGACCCGAAGCGTTACCGGTACGGGGAGCGGCATCACCGCGCGCGCGGCGACCGGCTGCTGCCCGGCCGGCCGCGCAGCAAGCGCTGCTTTTCGCGGTTCCATTCGCGCTCCTTGAGCGTCGCGCGCTTGTCGTACTGCTTCTTGCCGCGCGCCAGGCCGATGTCGAGCTTGATCCGGCCCTTGCTCAAATGCAGATTCAGCGGTGTGAGCGTGTATCCCGCTCGCTCTACCTTGCCGATCAGGCGGCTGATCTCCGACCGGTGCAGCAGCAGCTTGCGCGTACGCGTCGGGTCGGCGCGGACATGCGTCGAGGCGGTGGGCAGCGGAGTAACGTGTGCGCCGAGCAGCACGATATCGCCGTTTTTCACGATGACGTACGCCTCCTTGAGCTGAGCGCGACCGGCGCGGATCGCTTTCACTTCCCAGCCTTCGAGGGCCAGCCCCGCCTCGAATTTCTCCTCGACGAAATAGTCGTGATAGGCTTTTCTGTTCTCGACGATGCTCATCAAAGCGCTTTTCGTGCGCGATTTGCCAAGGATCGCATTGTAGCAATGGCCAGCGTGCAAAAGTCGGTGCTCGTCCCGTACAGCGCAGTGCAGATGTTCGAGCTGGTCGAGCGCATCGAGGATTATCCGCAATTCCTGCCGTGGTGCGGCGGTGCGACGATCTTCGCGCGCACGCCCGTCGAGACGCTGGCGCGCATCGATATCAATTATCATGGCGTGAAGGCGCATTTCACCACCGCCAATCGCAACCAGCCCTACGAGAAGATCGTGATCGAGCTGCGCGATGGTCCGTTTCGTCACCTGGACGGCACGTGGCGGTTCCGCTCCCTGGCACCGGACGGCTGCAAGGTCGAGCTTGCGCTTCGTTACGAGTTTGCCACGCCGGTCCTCGCGCGGCTGATCGGCCCCGTGTTCAGCCATATTGCCCACACGTTCATCGACGCGTTCGTGCGCCGTGCCGAGACCGTCTACGCCGCGTGAAGGAGATCACCGTAACCGTCGTTTACGCGCTGCCCGACGAAGTGACCGAGATCGAGATCCGGGTCGCGGCGGGCGCCACGGTGGCCGAAGCGATCGACCGCTCCGGACTTGCCGCGAGGCTCCGCACCACCGACGTCGCCGGGGCGCCGGTCGGTATTTTCGGCAAGCGCGTTCGCCGCGACACGACGCTTAGCGACGGTGACCGGATCGAGCTCTACCGCGAACTCATGGCGGATCCCAAGGCGGCGCGCCGGAGGCGGGCTGGGCCAAGGCGTGCCGACTAGACGCCACGAATTAACTTGAGATATCTATTACAACTGATTGAATAATTGTAGTAAATACCATCCGGAGACAGCATCTCCAGCCCCGCCTCCACGACGTGCTCAGTTCCGTGCACCGCGCGCGCGCAGCGACTGCGTGATCGCGTCGAATCCGCCGCGCGTCGCCCATCCCAGCGCCGTCGCACCGTTCTGGTTGCGCTGGTGAACGTCCGCGCCGCGGGCGAGTAACAAATCGACGGTTGCGCTGTGCCCGCCGCGAACTGCCATCATGAGTGCGGTCGTGCCGTTCGGTGCGACCGCGTTGACGTTGGCGCCGACATCCAGAAGATATCGGGCGACCTCGGTGTGGCCGTCGGTTGCGGCGTAGATGAGCGGCGTCCAACCGGGCGTATCGAGCGCCGCGCCGCGGCGAAGTAACATCCTCACGATTGCAAGGTGGCCCCCGAGCGCAGCGACCATGATCGGGCGGTCGCCGAAAGGGTTTTGGGCATCGACCTTCGCTCCGGCGGCGAGCAAGGCGTCGACGGTCGGCTGCCAGCCGGCGCGCGCGGCGACCAGCAATACCGGCTCGCCGTTCGGATCGACGGTGTTCGGATCGATGCCGCGGGCAAGTAGCGCACGTACTTCGTCGCTTCGATCGGCCGCGACCGCCTGCACGAAAGCGTCGTAGAGCGCCTGCGCGTGCGAGACGGCGGCTGGAAAAACGAACAGCGCCGACACGAACAGCGCGTACCTCCCGACGCGACGAGCGTCAATGCACATGCGGGCTCACTCCGAAGAGGCGAAAGAAATTCTCCGAGGTCGCCGCCGCCACTTCGTCGACGCCAATACCGCGCAGCCGTGCGATCTCCTCGCCTACATAGCGTACGTATGCGGGTTGGTTGGTCTTGCCGCGGAAGGGTACCGGCGCCAGGTACGGCGCGTCGGTCTCGATCAGCATCCGGTTTAAGGGCACGCGGCGCGCCACCTCTTTCAGGGCAAGTGCATTCTTGAAGGTGACGATGCCCGAAAAGGAGATATGAAAGCCGAGATCGAGCGCCGCGGCCGCGACCTCCCAGCTCTCGGTAAAGCAATGCATGACTCCGCCCGCCTCAGCCGCACGCTCCTCGCGCATGATGGCTAGCGTGTCCGGCGCGGCGGCGCGGGTGTGGATCACCAACGGCTTCCGGCATTCGCGCGCCGCCTGGACGTGGATGCGGAAACGCGTTCGCTGCCAGGAAAGATCGCCGGTCAACCGGTAGTAGTCGAGACCCGTTTCTCCGATCGCGACGACCTTGGGCCCTGCCGCGAGCGCGACGAGCTCGGCAACCGATGGCTCCGGCGTGTCCTCGGCGTCGGGATGCACGCCGACCGTGGCGTAGAGATTGGCGTGGTCCGCGGCAAGCCGGAGCACTGCCGGCAGTTCGGGCAGATTGATGCTGATGCAAAGCGCGTGCGTAACGCGGCTCGCGGCCATCGCGTCGAGCACGGCGGGCAGATCGGCCGCCAGCTCGGGGAAGTTTAGATGGCAGTGGGAATCGACGAACACGGGATTCGCAATCGGAGCTCGGAGCGTTCTGCGCCGCGCCGACCAGCATCCTTGAAGTCCGGTAGCGCTGACCGGCGCGCCGCGCCGGGTTCAACGCGGCAAGTTGGTGCGGCGCGTGCAGCGTGACGCACGCATCACATCGTGTGCGTCGGACGGTTCGACGCCAGCATCTCGCCGAGGATCTTCTCGATTTGGGCGCGTGCCGAGGCACCGGTCTCGTCGTTGGTGAACTGAACGCCGATTCCTTGCGTGCGATTGCCCTGGACGCCCTCGGGCGTGATCCAGACCACCTTGCCCTGGACGGCGATGCGCTGCGGGTCATCCATCAGCGACAGCAGCATGAAGACTTCCTCACCCAACTGATATTGCCGATTGGTCGGGATGAAGATGCCGCCGCCTTTCAGGTAGGGCATGTACGCGGCGTAGAGCGCGGCTTTTTCGCGGATGTTGAGCGACAGTACGCCCGGGCGCGACAGCGTCGATGGGCCGTTGAAGCGGTCGTTCGTTGCGTTAATCGCTTTCTCCGCGCGCGAACATCGCGCAATACTCGAACAGCAACGCTTCGGCGACCAGCCGTGGTTGCAGCGGATGGCCGAGCAGCGCGCGCTGCCGCAGCAGCGTTCGATAATAACGGAACAGCTTGAGCCGCGCCACCCGAGCGCCGAGCAGCGCGAGGGCTTGCTCCCGGTCCGGGTTGAAGCGCGGTGCACCGCCGCTCCCCATTGCCGCGAGATCGGCGGTCCAAGTCAGCAACCAGTACACGACGTCGGCCAGCCGGGCCTTGCGCTCGTCCTTGCCGTAGGCGTCGATACGGGCACCGACGGCGACCGGCGTGAGATGTTCGGGCCGCGCAAGCTCGTCGAGCAGGAGCCTGCGCTCATGCTGCACGACCGGGTCGGCCAGCGCGAGCGCCAGGAGTGGCGCGCCGCCCGCTTGCGCCAGCAGGAGCTGCGGTTCGCGGGTACCCTGTGCGGAGAGCCATGCGGCCGCCGCGTCCGCGTCGGGTTCGGGGGCGGCAAGCATCCGGCAGCGGCTGACGATAGTCGCCGGTAGGCGGCCAGGCTGATGGCTGACGAGGATAAGGTAGGTTGCGGCGGGGGGCTCCTCGAGCGTCTTGAGCAATGCGTTCGCCGCCTCAGTGTTCAGCGTGTCGGCCGGGACGATCACTGCCACTTTGGCGCGCTGCCTGTGCGTCGACAGCTGCGTGAAGTCGATCAACTCGCGGATCCGCTTGACGATGATCTCGTTCACCGGGGTCGGATTGCCTTCGTCGTCGCGTTCGATCGGCTCGATCAGCCGGAGATCGGGATGTGCGCCATTGACGACATGGGCGCAGCTCGGGCAGCGGCCGCAGGCGCTGCCGTCCGCCTGCGGCTGCTCGCACAACAGCGCCTGCGCAAAATGGAGCGCGAGGATGCGCTTGCCGATGCCGCGGCGCCCGGCGATCAGCAGCGCGTGCGGCCACCGCGCACGCGCCTGCAGCGCAGCGGCCGCAGCTTCGTGCTGCCACGGCAGCAACGGCTGCCACGCCAGCGCAACGATTTCGTGCGCTTCGATCACAGCGCCGCCTCCTTGGGCGGCGTCGAGATCGAAGCGCCACGCGTCGGCGTCCGGCGCTGATTCGCGGACGCTCGACCCCCGCTCACTACGTTCGCGGGTCCCCTCTCGCTGCTCACAGCGCTTCAACAACCGCCGACAGCGCGGAGCGGACGGCCGCATGTGACTGTGCGCCGTCGATCACGCGCACGCGCCGAGGTTCCGCTCGCGCGCGCTGCAAATAGGTGTCGCGGACGCGGGCGAAGAAATCGCTTCTCTCACGCTCGAACTTGTCGAGAGCACGTCCGTCGCGAAATTGCGTCATCCGCTCGCGGCCGACTTCCACCGGCACGTCGAAGATCAGTGTCAAGTCGGGTCCGAAGTCGCCGAGTGCGTCGTGCTCCAGTGCCTTGATCGTTTCGAGCGGGACGCCATGCCCGCCACCCTGGTACGCGTACGTCGCGTCGCTAAAACGATCGCAGACGATCCATGTGCCGTCGGCCAATCGCGGCCAGATCTCGCGTTCGCAATGCTCGCGCCGCGCCGCGAACATGAGCAGCGCTTCGGTGATGGGCGTCATCGGCTCGTGCAGCAGCAGCGTACGCAGGCGTTCGCCTAGCGGAGTGCCGCCGGGCTCGCGGGTGATCCAGACGCGCCGACCGGCGCGCTCGAGCGCCTCCTGGAGCCATGGCAGATGCGTGCTCTTGCCGGCGCCGTCGATGCCTTCGAGGGTGATGAAACGGCCGCGCTGGTCGATGTCGGACATGGCAGTCACGCTAGCGGCCGTTCTTTTGGTATTTCGCCACCGCGCGATTGTGATCGGCCAGATTCGCCGAGAACTCGCTCGATCCATCGCCGCGCGAGACGAAATAGAGGTACGGCGTCGCTGGCGGGTGCAGCACGGCATCGAGCGACGCCTGGCTGGACAGCGCGATCGGCGTAGGCGGCAGGCCGTCGCGTGTGTACGTGTTGTATTCGGAATCGGTGTCGAGATCGCGCTTGGTCAGATTGCCGTCGAACCGTTCGCCGATCCCGTAGATCACTGTCGGATCCGCCTGCAGCCGCATACCCTGCCGCAAGCGATTGACGAGCACCGACGCGATGAGCGGTCGATCTGCGATGCGGGCGGTTTCCTTCTCCACGATCGACGCCAGTATCAAGGCCTCGTACGGTGTGCCGAAAGGAAGCCCGGGCGCGCGCGCCGCCCACGCCGTATCCAGGCGCTGGCGCATCGTCCGGTACGCCCGGGTGAGGATCGACAGGTCTGTGGCTCCGGACGCGAAGTAGTAAGTATCAGGAAAGAACCATCCCTCCGGCTTTTGCCCGGCCGCGCCGATCGCGCGCATCAACTCGGCGTCGGTGAGATCGACCGCCGTCTTGGTGACATCGCCGTCGGCGCGCAACGCCTGTTTGAGATCGCGGAATGTCCAGCCTTCCGCGATGGCGATGCCCGCCTGCGTGACGTCGCCCTGCGTCAGCTTGGCGAGCAAACCTGCGAGCGTGGTGCCTCGGGGAATCTCGTAGTTGCCCGCCTTTATCATTCGATCGACCCGCTCGAGTCGCCCCAGGGCGACGAGCGTCCAATCTGCAGGCAGAACGCCCGCCGCGGTCAGCTCGTGCGCGACCGCGCGCAGACTGGCTCCCGAACGGACCGTAAGCGCGTACGGTTCCTGCGGCAGCGGCAGCGGCCACAGCGCGACCCACCACCAGGCAGCCAAGCCTGCGGCGAGCGCAACGGCGATCAATGCAAACAGACGGCGCAACACGAGCGAGCAACGGCGCGGAAATGGAATCGCGCGATTATAATGGCTGCATGCATCAGCCGCCTTCTCGCGCGGGCAACAATCGCGGCTTCACGCTGGTCGAAATCCTGGTTGTCATCGTAATCCTCGGTATCCTCGCGGCGCTGGTCATACCGCGCGTGATCGAGCGTCCCGACCAGGCGCGCGTGGTCGCCGCGAAGAGCGACATCGCGGCGATCATGCAGGCGCTGAAGCTCTACCGCCTCGACAACCAGCGCTATCCGACCTCCGAGCAAGGTCTCGCCGCACTCGTCGCGAGGCCGACTGCGCCGCCCGCGCCTCCGAACTGGAAGCCTAATGGCTACCTCGAGCGATTGCCCAAGGACCCGTGGGGCAATCCGTACCAGTATCTCAACCCGGGGTTGCGCGGTGAGATCGACGCCTTCAGCTTTGGCGCCGACGGCCAGCCCGGCGGAACGGGGTACGACGCCGATATCGGCTCATGGGACCTCTAGCAGGCGGTGGAAAACGACTGCGCGGGCCGGAGGCTTCGTTATATCGCCTCCGGCCCTGCTCGTGACGTTTTCTGACCGCCTGCTGGCTCCGAAACGCTGTGGCGGATTTACGCTCGCCGAAATCCTTGTCGTGCTGGTCGTGATCGGCATCGCCGCAAGCCTGGCGTATGCGCAGCTCGATAGCGATCCGCGCCAAACGCTGGAGCGGGAAGGACGCCGCTTCGCGAGTGCGCTCGAGCACGCGGCACTGCTCGCCCAGTGGAAGAACGAAACGCTCGGTATATCGGCCGGCGGCGGCGCGTACCGGTTCTGGCGCCGTGTCAGCGATAGCGAAGGCGAGCGCTGGCTCGCGCTATCGGATGACGAAGTGCTCCTGCCGCGAACGCTGCCGTCGCCGTTGATCGTGGCACCGCAGACATACTCCGGACAACCGGTACCCGAAGCGGCGGTGTTGCCGCTTGTTCCCAGCGGCCGCAACGAGCCTTACGTCATTGCGCTTGGCTCCCCGGAATGGCAACTCCTGCTGGCCGCCGACCCGTTGAACCGGGTCGCGCTTATCGGCCCGATCCCGCGCTAGCGATGCGCCGCGGTGGGCCTCGCCGCGGATTTACGCTGGTCGAAGTACTCGTGGCGCTGGCGATCGTCGCGATCGCGCTCGCCGCCGGGTTTCGCAGCGTCGCCCAGAGCGCGGAGAGCGCGACGGCATTGAAAGCGCGCTCTCTCGCACTGTGGGTGGCGCAGAACCGCCTCGCCGCCGCGCAGCTCGAAGCGCCGGGACCGGCAATCGGCGAACGTGACGGCGGCGAGGTGCAGGCGGGCGCAAGCTTCGTGTGGCACGAAACGGTTGTCGGCACGCCGAACCCCGCGTTCCGCCGCGTCGAGATCGCCGTCGCCGAAGCCGCCCGGCCCGATTATGTGCTGGCGCGCCTCGTCGGCTACGTCGGACGGACGGCGCAGCGATGACGGTGTGGGCCAAGCGTGCGTGCGCCGGGTTTACGCTCGTCGAGGTGCTGCTCGCGGTGGCCATCGTGGCGCTCATCGCGGTGCTCGGCTATCGCGCGGTGGCGGCGCTCAGCGACAGCGAAACCAAACTGGCAGCGGAGGCCACGCGTTGGCGCACGCTCGATCTTTTTTTCGCGCGTCTGGAAGGCGATCTGCGACAGGCCATGCCGCGGCCCGCACGCCTGTCCGAAACGCGCGAACCGGCGTGGGTGGGTGCAGCGGACGCTGCGGGTAACAGCGCGCTCGCGTTTTCGCGCGCCGGACCGGAATTTTCACTCGAACCGCGTAGCGCCGGCCAACGTCTCGCCTACCGTTACCGCGATGGAGCAGTCGAGGTGCTCTATTGGGCGAGCTACGATCGGCCTCGAGGCGCCTTGCCGACCGCGTATGCACTGCTCGATGGCGTGGCGCGCTTCGAGCTTGCTTATCTGACGCGGGACGGCGCCTGGGCCGACGCCTGGCCGCGTGCTGGCGAAAGCGAGCTGCCGCGGGCGATCCGAGTCCGGCTGACGCTCGCCTCGGGCGAGGTGATCGAACGATGGCTCGCGCTCCGATAGAGACTTGCGCTACAACGTCCCCGTTCGCCCCCGGATCAAGTCCGGGGCAGGCTCTGAGCCTGTCGAAGCGCGAACGGCAACGGACTGGCCCGTCCGTCGTATTGTCCGTTCATGCTTCGACAAGCTCAGCACGAACGGACCGCGGCGCGGCCATCGTCATGGCGATGCTGCTCGCCGCACTGGCGGCGACCATCGCTACGACGCTGCTCTGGCAGCAGCAGCGCTGGGCCGGAGAGTACGAGCGCCGTCGCGACCAGGTCCAGGCGCAAGCGCTGGCGATGGCCGGCGTGCAATGGGCGCGGCAGATCGTGTTCGAAAATGCTCCGCCATCGACGGTACACCTCGGCCAGCCCTGGGCATTCCGGCTACCGTCGACGCCGATCGAGAACGGCGCGATCGGCGGCTATATCACCGATGCGCAGAGCAGGCTCGACGTCAACAATCTCGCGGCCGGCGGCGAGTCGTCCCGAAGAACTCGCGTCGCGCTGCAGCGGCTGTTCGGTGAGCTCGGTATTCCCGCCTCGCTCCTCAACGCGATCAGCGACTGGGTCGACGCCGACGACCAGACGACCGACGGTGGCGGCGCGGAAGACGCCTACTATCTGGCACAGCAGAGCGCGCCCGGCGTTGCGGCCAACGCACCGATCCGCCGCGTCGCGGAGTTGCTCTCGGTGCGCGGCACCGACCCGGCCCTCGTCACGCGCCTGCGACCGTTCGTCGATGCGCTCGACGCGCCCACGGCAATCAACGTCAACACGGCGTCGGCGGAAGTCCTCATCGCTGCGATCGGCGGGCTCGATACCGCTCAGGCCGCGGCGCTCGTCGCGAGTCGCACACAGGCGCCTTTCGGCAGCATCGCCGATTTCCGCAGCCGGCTGCCGCGGCTCGACCTCAACGTCGACGAGACGATCCTCGCCGTCAGGAGCGATTGGTTCGTCGTGACCATCGAAGCGCGGCAAGGCGACACCGTGGCGCGCGCCCGCGCGCTGTTCAAACGCTCCGCTGCCGCGACCGAGTGGCCGGCTGTCGTCTGGCAAACGATCGAGTAAGACCCGGCTTTAGTTCCACTCTCAGCGCCGGACGCCGCTGCAATCGGGTCGAGTACAATCGGCGCCCATCAACACGATGATCTCGATGGCAGAAACACAGACCACGCTGCGCGTCTTTATCGACGATCTGCCCGACCCGGACCGCGACGCGGCGTGGGCCGTCTTCGATGCTTCGGGGCGAGCCGCCCGCAATGGCCGCAGCAAACCCGCGGCGTGGCCGGCGGCTTCACGCAGGGAAGCGGTCATCGCTGCGCGCCATGGCCGACTCGTCACCCTGACGCTTCCACCGCTGCCGCCCGGTCGCGCAGAAGCGGCAGCACAATTCGCGCTCGAGGACCAACTCGCCGACGCCCCCGAGGACAGTCACGTCGCCCTCGACGCGCAGCGCGCCGATGGAGGCCTGCGCGTAGCGATCGTTGCGCGAGCCTGGATGTCGGCTTTCGTACTAGCGTCGCAGCGTTGCGGGCTCTCCTGGGACCGCGCCGTCCTGGAGAGTGATCTCGCACCTGCGCCGACGCGCAGCTGGCGCTGGTGCGCAGGCTCGATCGCGCAACCCGGATTTGTCCGTACCGACCGCGGCGCGACGATCGCGGTCGGACCGGCACAGGGCGACGCACCGCCTGCGGAGCTTGCGTTGGCACTCGCACGCGGCGGTGCGGACGCGCCTCAGACGGTCCGCGTCGATGCAGGTGGTGCGTCGCCAACGCTGCTCGACCGAGCGCGCGCGATCACGGGGGTCGAGTTCGTCGCGGGCACACCGTGGCATTGGGTCGATGCGACGCGAGCGGTGTTCGCCGGTGCGATCGACCTGCTCAGCGGTCGTTACGGCGCCGAAGCTTCGCGACCCGCGATCGATCTCCGCCGGCTGCTGCGACCCGCTTTATGGATCGCCGCCATCGCGGTTGGCATCCACGTTGCCGCAACCCTCGGCAACTGGGTTTGGCTGCGTTGGGAAAGCGCCGCGATCGACCGCGAGCTCACGGCGCTGGCGCGCGCCGCCGTGCCCGAGTTCGCGCAAGCGGGCGCTGCCGAAATGTCGCCGACTGCAGCGCTGGCGCGCCGCGAGCGCGACCTCAAGCATCGTGCCGGGCTCGCCGCCTCCGACGATTTTCTGCCGTTGCTCGCGCGTGCCGGGCCCGCTTTGGCGGCTTTGCCCGTGGGCGCGATCCGCTCGTTGTCGTACGCCGACGGTCATCTCCTGCTCGATCTGCAGAAGACCGAGCCGGCGCGCTTGCAGCGCGAGCTGCAAAAGGCGGGACTGGTCGCGATCGCAGCGCCCACGGCGGCCGGCGCAAGGCTGCGGGTCGGGCTCAACTGATGGCGACCACGCTGCCCTCGAGCCGGCGCGTCGCCTTCGCCCAATGGTGGCAGGTCCGCTCGCGTAGCGAACGCATGTTGCTCGCCGCTGCCGCCGGCATTGCCGCCCTCGCGCTGACATGGATCGTCGTCTGGCAGCCCCTCGCGCGCGACACGGACCGGCTCGTCCGAGAGATCGAGAGCGAACGCGCGATGTTGGCCGATGCGCGGCGGCGCGCCGACGAGATCGCCGGGCTCGCACGCAGCACCCCGAACATCGCCGTTGCGGATCCGCGCGCCGCGCTCGATCCCGTTCTTGCACAGCGGAATCTCAAGACCGCCGCAACCTCCATCGAGCGTATCGACAGCGAGCGCATCCGGCTGATCTTCGATACAATCGGCTTCGACGCACTCATCGCCTTTCTGGACGCGCTGCAGCGCGACGCACGACTGCGCGCGGTGGAGCTCGTCGCGACGGCACGCGTCGAGCCCGGGCAGGTTCGCGCCGACGTCACGCTGGCACGCTGAGAATCACCTTGCGTCCCGCGCTCGCCATCACCGCCAGCGCAGTCTTGGTGGCGATCGCGCTCCTGATCTTCGCACCGGCGGCGCTGCTCGACGCGCGTATGAATGCGCTGTCCGATGGCCGCGTACGGATCGCGAATGCCGCCGGGACGCTGTGGCACGGCTCGGGCGAGCTGTTGGTGTTGCCGGCGGGTGCGCGTCAGACGCTTTTCTGGCGACTCGAAGCGTGGCCGCTGCTGCGCGGCGACATCCGGGCAACGATCGGCCTCGACGCGGACGGAAGCCGGAGCGCAACGGTCGCCTACGGTGGCGATCGACTCGAAGTGCGCGACCTCGACGTGTCGCTCCCCGCGCAAAGCGTCCTGCTCGCAGCGCACCCGAAAACTCCGCTCGCGGTCGGCGGCAATCTCGCCCTGCACATCGAGCGGTTCGTGCAGCTACCCGACGTTCTCGACGCGCAACTCGCCGCAGAGTGGCGCGAAGCCAGCGTCCCCGGATCGCCCGCCGACACGCCCATCGCCCTCGGCGACGTGCGCATCGCGCTCAACGGACGCGGCGCGGCAATCAACGGTCCGCTGCGCAACTCCGGCGGGGATATCGAAATCGACGGTCAGGTTGAAATCGCGGCCGCGGGAACGGCGAGGCTCGACGCGACCGTGCGCCCGCGCAGCAGCGATCGCGAGCGCGCCAACCGGATTGCGCTCGCGTTGGCGGCGCTCGGCGCTCCCGACGGCAGGGGCGGCTACCGCGTGACTTGGACGGGCAC
>JALYSM010000065.1 GCA_030854785.1 Pseudomonadota bacterium | reverse complement strand
CACCGAAGCTGATGCAGAAAGTTTATGAGGGAAAGTTGTTCAGAGACGGGATCGCAGTGAAGACGAAAATCGAACCGACGAGGAAAGCCGCCTGAATCAATTTACACACCTATTGACAACACCTCCGGACAAGGCTGAGCACTCTTGGCGGAGTGTTTGTTGGAACGATCAAGTGCATGTACGGCATTTCGCAGCGCTATGCGGCCTAACAGAAATAGACATCCTAATCGATGGGGAAGACTTCAGTTGTTCGCTTCTCGCCCTCGTGTTCTCGAACATGGTCCGAGGATCGACGAACTTGTGCCGCGTCTCGGCCCGCGATATCTCCCCATGCAATTCTTGACCACTTGGCGCGGATTCACAAGCCATTCCGTGTCTCCCATGCTCCGGCGCGTCCGCGCAGCGACGAGCCAAGCTCGACGAGAACTTGATGGCAAGCATCGACAGACCGTCTCAATGAAAATCTCGCGACCGGGTGATCAGGCTGCCGAGCAGCGGCGTCTGGTCGCGCAAGCGCCCGGCGATCAGGTGCACGACTTCGCCTTCGCGCTCCAGCGTGCCGTACACGGTGAGCAGGCTCGAGCGCAGCAGCTCCTTGCGTTGCCGCTCGGCGAGATCGCGCCAGACGATGACGTTGACCATGCCGGTCTCGTCCTCGAGCGTGACGAAGGTGACGCCGCTCGCCGTGCCGGGGCGCTGGCGGCCGGTGACAAGTCCCGTGACGCGCGCAAGGCGCCCGTGCGGCAGCGTCTTGAGCTCGGCTGCGGTGAACATGCGCTGGCGCTGCAGGCGTTCGCGCAACAGCGCGACCGGGTGCCGGCCGAGCGTGAGCCCGAGGCTCGCATAATCGGCGACGATATTCTCGCCTTCGCTGGGTGCGGCGAGCAGGGGTTGCGCTTCATCGATGGGCGCGGCGTCGAGCAGTGCCGGCATGCGTTCGACGCCAGCGACATCCCACAGCGCATTCCGGCGATGGCCACTCAAGCGTGCGAGCGCTCCGGCCGCGGCCAGCGCCTGCATGTCGTGCGCATTGAGATTCGCGCGCCGCGCGAGATCGCCGACGTCGGCAAAGGGCTGCGCGCGGCGTGCGGCCACGAGCCGTTCGCCGCCGGCTTGCGAGAGACCTTTGACGAGGCAGAGACCCAGGCGCAGTGCCGGCTGACCCTCACCCCCGCCCTCTCCCTCTACGTCTTCGAGCGTGCATTCCCATTCGCTCACCGCGGCATCGGTCGGCAGAATCGGCACCTCGTGCCGGCGCAGATCCTGCGTCAGTTGCGACGGCGAATAAAAGCCCATCGGCTGCGAATTCAGGAGCGCGCAGGTGAACGCAGCGGGCTCGTAACGCTTGAGCCACGCCGAAACGTAGACCAGCAGCGCGAAGCTCGCCGAATGCGATTCGGGAAAGCCGTATTCGCCGAAGCCCAGGATCTGCTGGTAGATCTGCCGCGCGAATTGCTCATCGTATCCGTTCTTGCGCATGCCTTCGATCAACCGTTGCTCGAAGGGCTCGAGCCCACCCTTGCGTTTCCACGCCGCCATCGAGCGGCGCAGCCGATCGGATTCGCCCGGAGTGAAATCCGCCGCGACGACCGCAAGTTGCATCACCTGTTCCTGGAAGATCGGCACGCCCAACGTGCGTTGCAGCACGCTGCGCACTGCGTCGCTCGGGTAGGTAACCGGCTCCAGGCCCTGTCGGCGGCGCAAATACGGATGCACCATCCCGCCCTGGATGGGACCGGGGCGCACGATCGCAACCTCGATCACCAAGTCGTAGTAATTCCGGGGCTTCATCCGCGGCAGCATCGCCATCTGCGCGCGCGACTCGATCTGAAACACGCCGACGGTATCGCCGTGCCCCATCATTTCGTACACGCCGGGATCCTCCGCCGGCACGTCGGTCAGCGCGAAGCGCCGGCCGTAGCGGACTGAGAGCAGATCGAGCGCACGGCGGATCGCGGAGAGCATGCCCAGCGCCAGCACGTCGACCTTGAGCAGGCCCAGCGCATCGAGATCGTCCTTGTCCCATTCGATCACCGTGCGCCCGGGCATCGCTGCGTTTTCGACCGGCACCAGCTGCGACAGAGGCCCGCGCGAGATCACGAAGCCGCCGGTGTGCTGCGACAGGTGGCGCGGGAAACCGAGCAATGCGGAGACCAGCGAGAAAAGCCGTTGCATCACCGGGCTCTCGGCGTCGAAACCGGCTTCCTGCACGCGTCGGGAAAGCGCCCGGTTGCCATCCCACCAGGCCATCGACTTCGCCAGGCGATCGACCTGCGACAGATCGAGCCCCAGCGCCTTGCCGACGTCGCGCAACGCGGAGCGGGGGCGATAGCAGATCACGGTCGCGGTCAGCGCGGCGCGCTCGCGCGTGTACTTGAGATAGAGATACTGGATCACGTCCTCGCGCCGCTGATGCTCGAAGTCGACGTCGATATCGGGCGGCTCGTTGCGCTCGCGCGAGATGAAGCGCTCGAAGAGCATTTCCATGCGCGAGGGGTCGACCGCGGTGATGCCGAGGCAGTAGCACACCGCCGAATTCGCCGCCGAGCCGCGGCCCTGGCAGAGGATGTTCTGCGCGCGCGCAAATTCGACGATGTCGTACACGGTGAGGAAGAACGCCTCGTAGCGCGCCTCGGCGATCAGCGTCAATTCGTGCTCGATCAGTTTGCGCACTTTTGCCCGCGCCGCCTCGCTCGTCGTCGCGGCCGGAAAGCGCCGCGCGAAACCTTCTTCGGTGAGCCGCCGCAGGTAAGAGGTCGGCGTTTCGCCCGGCGGCACGATCTCCTCGGGGTATTCGTAGCGCAATTCTTCGAGCGAAAACCTGCAGCGCGCAGCGATGGCGAGCGTCTCGGCGAGCCAGACGGCGGGATAAAGACGCTGCAAGGTCTCGAGCGGCCGCAGGTGGCGCTCGCCGTTCGGATGCAGCGCGTAACCCGCTTGCGCGACCGACGTTTTCAGGCGGATCGCGGTCAGCGTGTCCTGCAGCGCGCGGCGCTCGCGGGCGTGCATGTGCACGTCGCCGGCCGCCACAAGAGGCAAGCCGGTTACTTGGGCGATAGCGATGAGCTTCTGGCAGCGTACGGCGTCGTCGGCGTCGAGCAGCCGTTCGGCCGCGATCCACAGCGCGCCTGGAAAACGCGCGGAGAGCCAGCGCGCTTCGTCGACGTCGGGCGATCGTCCGGGCAGCCACAGCGCGAGGCAACCGGCGACGCCGTCGGCGAGATCGGCGCGGGTCAGGCGATAGCTGCCCTTGACGGCGTTGCGGCGGCCGCGGGTGATCAGCGCGGCGAGGTTGCCGTAGCTCGCACGATCGGTCGCGAGCAGGACGAAGCGCAAGCCGTCGTCCAGGCGAAATTCGCTGCCGATGATGAGCGGCAATCGGCTCTGCTTGGCCTCGACGTGGGCGCGTACCACGCCGGCGAGCGAGCACTCGTCGGTGATCGCCAGCGCCGCGTAGCCCAGCTCCTGCGCGCGTTCGACGAGCTCCTCCGGATGCGAAGCGCCGCGCAGGAAGGTGAAGTTGGAGATGCAGTGCAGCTCGGCGTAGGCCATGTTATTGCGTAATCCTCCCACCCTCACCCCAACCCTCTCCCGCCCGGGCGGGAGAGGGAGATAGTTCCCTCGCCCCGCTTGCGGGGAGAGGGTCAGGGTGAGGGGGCTTCAAGCAAAAACGCCGTGCGCGAACCATTCGCCGCCGCGATCGCGATAGAGCCACAGCTCCTCGCCACGCGCGTTGCGACCGATAAAATAATCGCGGCCGACATCGTCGCCGTCCCACCAGCCGGTTTCGATGCGTTCGGGACCCGACACCAGCCTCACCTCCGCCGCCGCCGGATCGGCGCCGAGCGGCCGCGGTGACGAGAACAACCACAACGGACGAATCGGGGACAACCCACCATGATTCAGCGCTGGCATGGCACGCCCGATCATCGTAGTCTGTCCCCATGCCCGCTCGGGCCGGTGATCGGCGTGAAGCTCGAGCGCGTGTACCGCATCCTCGCCCAATCGCGCGCGCAAGCGCTCGAACAATTGCGCGCCGGCTTCGCCGTCCCGTCTCGCGACGGGGAAGAAGTCGCCCTCCTTCGCTCCCAGCGGCACGGTTTCTTCCGAAACGATCCGGATCGCTTCGACCCGGTCCGGCAGCTCTTCGCGTGCGAGCCGTTCGCGCAGCACGTTCATGATGTGCTCGACTTGCCGCGTGGCGGTAAGCCCCAGCACGATCGATGTCGGAGCGGCGTCTTCGTGTACGAGATCGCAGCGCAGGCGGGTGACGCCCGCTCCTCGGCCGTGCAGAAAGCCAGCCAGCTCGACGACCAGACGCTTGATGCCGAACAGCAGCGCCTCGGCCTCGTCGACCGGCGCAGGCAATTCAAGCTGGCCGTGATAGCGCTCCGGCGGCACGAACGGCGTACGCGGGTCGGGCAGCATCCCACGTGCGCGATCGACCTCGTCGAGCAGCACCTGGCCGAAACGCCGCGCGACCCCGTGGCGCGGCAGCGCGATGAATTCGCCGATGGTCCGCACGCCGATGCCAGACAGCGTGTCCAGCGCCGCCTGGGCACTGTCGAGCAGCGCCATCGGGAGCGCGGCAAGCTTGCATGCCCAGTCGGCGTCTTCCTCGACGACGATCGCCTGAAGCGCGCGAGCGAGCAGACTCGCCGCACCCGCAGTCGGCGCGGTCGCAATGACGCCGGTAAAACCGAGCGTTGCGAGCCCCGTGTCGATCCGGGCAAGCAATTTTTCCAGGCCCCCGAAATAAGTGAGACCGCCCGAAATTTCCAGCAACACGCAGGCCGGCGGCTCGATGCTGATCGTCGAGGTCCACTGTCCGGCCCAGAGCGCGATGCCTTTCAGCGCATGGGTTTCGGCGCGCTCGTCGCGCAGATGAATCCCGATTTCGGGGTCGAGGGCAAGCGCGGCGGCGATGGAAAGACCCGGAACGATGCCCCGCTTTCGCGCCGCGTCGTTGGCGGCGACGACGTCGGGACGATGGCTCGCGCTCGCCACCACCGCAGGCCTCTCGTGTGTCGCCCCGCGCGCGAAGACGGCCAGCGGGAGGTCGGGAAAGTTAAGGCAGGTCCAGAGCATGCCCGCCCCGCGGGTCCGGCCCGGGGACACGCCGTACCTCATCGGCGCGCGCCAGCGCACGATTCCAGATCCGCGCCTGCGGGCCGCCCACGGGATACTGGCGATGAAAGCTCGCCGTGCGGTTTGCCTGCAACCGCCCCGACTTCGCCGGCAGCCTGAGCGCGCTCGGCGCGCGCTCGCCTGGCCTGTCCGCCGACGATCCCGCAACATCGAGCAGCAACGGCGCGCACATCGTGCCTCCGCGGCGCTTGAAGATGTCGACACCCAGGCGGTTTTCCGAGAGCGAAAGCCGGATGCGCAGCGGCGAGGGTGATGGTTGCGCCGTGCGCGCGGTCGACGTGAAAAGAAACGCCAGCGCTTCGCCCTCCTGCGCCGCGAGCTGCAGCCGCCGCGTGCGTTGATCAGCCAGGGTCTTCGGCCAGAACAAGAGCGCCCCCGCGCTGTTCGCGCGGAGCACCTGCTCGGCTGCCCACCAACGGTGTTTTTCTTCCTCCGCCTCGATGACGATCACCCGCGCCGGATCGACGCCTCGGCCGGCGAACGCCGGCGCGTAGGGGATATGCGGCGGCGCCACCAGCGCGATCCATTCGCCGGCCTGGGTGAGGCGCTTGAGCGCGGGAAAGAGCACAGAGAGCTCACCGATGCCCTCGGCGTCAAGCCATAGCTCGGTCAGCACAGCCTTGGGCCAGCCGCCGCCCGGCAGTTCGCGGTCGAGGCTGGCAAAACCACTGGAAACAGCATCCTCGGCTCGCGCCAGCCGATCTCCGCGCCAGAGCAACGGGTGGTGCAGCAGTTCGGCGAGCGCGGGTTTCATGGCAGGCCGGTAACCGGACCCACCCGGCGATGCGCCGAGACGGGTCCGGTCAGACAGGAAAGAATAGTCTATCGAACGATCGTTCGATGGTCAACTATTCATGGCCACGCCATGCTACGCATGGATGGAAGCGACCACCCTGGGCGTCCTCCCCGCCCGCACCCACCACGATCCGGCCGTATTGAGCCTGATCGGCAACACGCCCCTGGTCGAATTGACCCGCCTCGATACCGGGCGCTGCCGCCTGTTCGTCAAGCTTGAAAGCCAGAATCCCGGAGGCTCGATCAAGGACCGCATCGCCCTTTCCATGATCGCCGCCGCCGAGCAGGACGGGCGGCTCAAACCTGGCGGGACGGTCGTGGAAGCGACCGCCGGCAACACCGGCTTGGGCCTCGCGCTGGTCGCCCGCGCCAAAGGCTATCCCGTGTTGCTGGTGATCCCGGACAAGATGTCCACGGAAAAAGTGCTGCATCTCAAGGCGCTCGGCGCCGAGATTCGCATGACGCGTTCAGACGTGATCAAGGGCCATCCGGAGTATTACCAGGACATGGCGGCACGACTGGCCGCCGAAATTCCCGGCGCGTTCTACGTCAATCAGTTCGGCAACCCGGCGAACCCGCTCGCGCACGAACGTACGACCGGCCCCGAGATCTGGGAGCAGATGAGCCACGACGTCGACGCGGTGGTCTGCGGTGTCGGATCGGGGGGCACGCTGACGGGGCTCAGTCACTTCTTTGCACGTACGAGCCCGCGCACGGAAATGGTTCTTGCAGATCCCGTCGGCTCGGTGCTCGCGCCCTATGTCGAAACCGGGAAGATAGGCGAGGCCGGGTCGTGGGTCGTCGAAGGCATCGGCGAGGATTTCATCCCGCCGATCGCCGATCTGTCGCGCGTAAGGAAGGCATACGCGATTCCGGATCAGGAAAGTCTCGCAACCGCGCGCGCGCTCTTGCGCTCCGAGCTCATTCTCGGCGGCTCGTCTGCGGGCACGCTTGTCGCCGCTGCACTGCGCTACTGCCGCGAGCAGGTCGCAGGCAAGCGCGTAGTGACCTTCATTCCGGATACGGGCAGCAAATATCTTTCCAAGATGTACAACGACTTCTGGATGGTCGACCAGGGTTTTCTCGAGCTGCCGCGCTATGGCGACTTGCGCGATCTGGTTTCGCGCCGCTACGCGGACGGAGCGGTAGTCTCCGTGAGCGCCGAGGATACGCTGCTCACCGCTTTCCAGCGCATGCGCATGGCCGATGTGTCGCAGGTACCGGTGCTCGCGGCCGACGAAGTGGTCGGCATCCTCGACGAATCCGACCTGCTGCTGCACGTGTACAAGCAGCCGGACCATTTTCGCGACAAGGTCGCGACCGCAATGACCCAGCGGCTCGAAACGCTCGATCCCGGCGCCAGCCTCGCCGATCTCTTGGGCGTACTCAACCGCGACCTCGTGGCGATCATCATCGAGGACGGCCGCTTCTTCGGTCTCATTACCCGTTATGACCTGCTCACGTACCTGCGGAGAAGCCTGCCGTGAATGATCAGATCCGAAGATCCATCCGCGAAGGACAACAGGGTTTCGCCACGCGTGCGATCCACGCGGGCCAGGAGCCCGATCCCTCGACGGGCGCCATCATGACGCCGATCTATGCGACATCGACCTACGTGCAGACGAGTCCCGGCGTGCACAAGGGTTATGACTATGCGCGTACGGGCAATCCGACGCGCGCGGCCCTGGAGGCCTGTGTGGCCGACCTTGAAAGCGGCGCACGCGGGCTCGCCTTCGCCTCGGGGCTTGCCGGCATGGCGACGGTGCTCGATGCGCTCGATGCCGGCGCCCATATCGTGGCAAGCGACGATCTCTACGGGGGAACGTATCGCCTGTTCGAGAATGTGCGCAAGCGCTCGGCGAACTTGAGCACGAGCTTTGTCGACATGGCCGACACGGCGCGCGTCCACGCGGCGATCCGTCCCGAAACGAAAATGATCTGGGTCGAGACGCCGAGCAATCCGTTACTCAAGCTGATCGATCTCGCGGCGGTGGCGAAGATCGCACGCCAGCACGATCTCATCGCGGTGGCCGACAATACCTTCGCCAGCCCCTGGATCCAGCGGCCGCTGGAGCTGGGCTTCGACGTGGTCGTGCACTCGGCGACCAAGTACCTGAACGGCCACTCCGACATCATCGGCGGCGTCGTGGTAATCGGCGGCGAGGCGCGGCACGCAGCGCTCGCCGAGCGTCTCGCCTATTTGCAAAACGCGATCGGCGGCATCAGCGGCCCGTTCGACAGCTTTCTTGCGTTGCGCGGCCTGAAGACGCTCGCGCTACGGATGGAGCGGCATTGCGCCAACGCGCTCGAGCTGGCGCACTGGCTTAGGAGCCAGCCGGAAGTCACACGGGTGCATTATCCCGGCCTCCCCTCGCACCCGCAGCACGAGCTGGCACGGCGGCAGATGCGCGCGTTCGGCGGCATGGTCACGATCGCGCTGAAAACGGACCTCGCCGGAACCAAACGCTTTCTGGAGCGCTGCCGCTTGTTCGCGTTGGCCGAGAGCCTGGGTGGTGTCGAAAGCCTCATCGAGCATCCCGCCTTGATGACGCATGGCTCGATCCCGGAACCGCAACGCGACGCGCTGGGGATCGGCGACTCGCTGGTCCGCCTCTCGGTCGGAATCGAAGACGTCGACGACCTGCGGCGCGACCTGCGCGAGGCGCTCGACGCAATTTGAGCCCTGCGCGCGGGCGGCGGTTTGTCGATTCCCGCGCACACGATTATGTTTTGCAGACATTTGGCTCCGGATGACACAATCGGATGATGCGCGACCGTCGTCGACTTGCAGCGATCGTCGCAGCCGATGTGGCGGGCTATTCGCGCCTCATGGGTCGGGACGACAGCGGCACCCTGGCGGCGCTAAAGGCCCACCGGCGGGAGCTGATCGATCCGAAGATTGCCGACTACGGCGGCAGGATCGTCAAGACTAGCGGTGATGGCTTGCTGCTGGAGTTCCCCAGTGTGGTCGATGCGGCGCGCTGCGCCGTCGACGTCCAGCGCGGGATGGCCGAACGCAATGCGGGTACGCCCGCCGATCAGCGGATCGACTTTCGTATCGGCGTCAACGTCGGCGACATCATCCTCGACGGCGACGATATATTCGGCGACGGTGTAAATATCGCGGCGCGTCTTGAAGCGCTTGCCGAACCTGGCGGAATTTGCGTATCGGGCAAGGTCTACGAAGAGGTAATCAACAGACTCGACACCGCCTTCGAAGACCATGGCGTGCAGCAACTGAAGAATATCGCCCAGCCCGTCCGCGTCTACGCGCTCAGACCGGACCGGACGGGCACAATGACGGGCGACAAGATCGTTCTGCCCACTGTCAGAGGCGAGATTCCGCGTCTGTTCGGCCGCGCCGACGATCTGTCGGCTCTCTGCGAATTGATCGAGCAACAGGGGCTCGTCACGGTTGTCGGATCGGGTGGGATCGGCAAAACCCGGCTTGCCGAAGCGGTTGCGCACGAGCTGCGCAACCGGTTTGCGGAGGGGGTGCGTTTCATCGAGCTGGCGCCGCTTGCTGATCCGGATCTCGTCGCGGTTACGGTAGCCCGTGCGCTCGGCCTTGTGGTTGGCGACCCACGCACCGCACTCGACCTTATGGTGCAGGCGTTGGCCGGTCAGCGTCTTCTGCTGGTCCTGGACAATTGCGAGCACGTGTTGGAGGCAGTGGACCGTGTGGTCGCCGCCTTGCGCAAGGGTGCGCCCACCGTGCATGTTCTTGCCACAAGTCAGGAGTCACTGAGACATCCGAATGAGCACGTCTATCGACTTGGCGCCCTGGCGGTTCCTGGGGAGGTCACGGTGGCGAGCGCACGTGAGGCAGGCGCAGTCGAGCTGTTCGCAGCGCGCGCGAGCGCGGTGGAACCTCACTTCGCGCTGAGCGATGCCAACGTCGGCGCGGTGATCGAGATCTGCCGGCGCCTCGACGGAATTCCCCTGGCGATCGAGCTGGCGGCAGCGCGCGTGCTACTGCTCGGCGTCGAGGGAGTACGCGAACGGCTTGACGAACGCTTCCGCCTGCTGACGGCGGGCTCCCGCCTGGCACTTCGCAGGCACCAGACGCTGCGTGCTGCATTGGAGTGGAGTTACAGCCTGCTCTCGGAACCGGAACAGATGGTGTTCGATCGCCTCGGAGTGTTTACCGGCGGCTTCTCCCTGGAAGCTGCGCAAAAACTGGCAGCCGATGATGCGATCGACGAATGGGGAGTGCTCGATCACCTGGGCGCGCTCGTAGACAAGTCGCTGGTGATCGTCGACGGCGGAACCGCCGCTCGCTACCGAATGCTCGAGACCACCCGAGCCTTCGCGCTCGAGCGCCTGGCGACTCGCCACGACACGCCGCACATGATGCGCAGGCATGCGGAGGTCACGCTGGAGTTGTTTGAGCGCTTTTACCGCGACCTGCTGCAAGGCACGCCGCCGACAACGCTCGTCGCGCAGTTCGCGCCGGATCTCGACAATCTGCGGGGGCGCTGCGGTGGGCGAGCGAGGCCGGCGATCGTCGCATCGCGGCTGCCCTGATCGGAGCGGCGGGCGCGGGACGAGGCTATCTTACCTGGCTGCAACTGAAAGCCGAGGGCTGGCACTGGTGCAAGACGTTGAAGCCACTGCTCGACGACTCCGTCCCCGTGGCGGATGCAGCGCGATTCTGGCTCGCCTGCGCCGATCAAGGCACCGCAGCATCGCTCGAGGTGTCCGCTCACGATGCGCAGCGAGCCATTGCACTCTATCGATATACGCATGATCCTCGGGGTGCGTACTTGGCGTGGATTGCACTGTCGTACGCGCTTACGCTTACGGGCAAGCTCGACGACGCGTTACACGCGTTGGAAGAAGCGGGAAAGTTGCGCGACGCGACCTGGCCGGCCTGGTTGCGAGCCCTCCTCGACAACGATGCCGGGCTCCTTTTCGCCGAGCTTGGGCAGCCGGAGAAAGCGCGCGAGCACCTTGCCGAGATGCTAACCC
>JALYSM010000133.1 GCA_030854785.1 Pseudomonadota bacterium | reverse complement strand
GGGTCATCTTGGGCTTGGTCATCGCGGCACGGCAAGTGCCGCACACCGGTCGGCGCTTGCATGTCTATGGTAGCGCATCGGCGGCACCGTCAGCGACGCCAACACCACTTGGCGCGACGCTCGCGTGAGCCTAAACTGCGCGTTCTGAAGGGCCACCCACACGAGGAGACCAAGATGCAGCGCAAAGCCTCCGCCCGCTGGCAGGGCACCGCGAAGGAAGGCGCGGGAACGATTGCGACCCAGAGCGGTACGCTCAAGGACACACCATTTTCATTCGTCGCCCGCTTCGGCGACGGCAAGGGGACCAATCCCGAGGAACTGATCGCCGCTGCGCACGCAGGCTGCTTCACGATGGCGCTTTCGTTCATGCTCAACAACGCCGGCTTCACTGCCGACGCGATCGACACCGAGGCTGCGCTGACGATGGATCAGGTCAACGGCAACTGGACCATCACCTCGATTCATCTGACGACGCGGGCGCGGGTGCCCAAGGTCGATGCCGCCAAGTTCGCCGAGATCGCGGCGAATGCCAAGGCCAACTGTCCGGTCTCCCGGGTGCTCAACACCAACATTTCGATGGACGCGAAGTTGGCCTGAGCGACGATGGCAACGGCCCCGCCGCACGCGCATAAAGGCCGCGGCGCAACCTTCAATCCTGCCAACCGCTTTCGCCGCGACGCGCGCGAAGCGGTCGATGATGGCTGGGCGTCGCCCGGCGATGCCCCGGGCGACGAGGAACCGCCGCCGCTCAAGACGACCGTGTCGGTCCAGAGGACGCGGACGATCATCGCCCGCAACGATTCGCCCGACGTTCCGTTCACGCAGTCGATCAATCCCTACCAGGGCTGCGAGCACGGCTGCATTTATTGCTACGCGCGGCCCTCGCACGCGTATCTCGATCTGTCGCCGGGATTGGACTTCGAGACCAAGCTTTTCGCCAAGCCGGATGCCGCGGCGCTGCTGCGTGCCGAGCTGGCGAAACCGAGCTACCGTTGCGAGCCGATCGCACTCGGTACCAACACCGATCCGTACCAGCCGATCGAGCGCGAGTGGAAAATCACGCGCCAGGTGATCGAGGTGCTCGCCGAATGCGACCATCCGCTGACGATCACCACCAAGGGCGTGCTCATCCTGCGCGACGTCGACCTGCTCGGGCCGATGGCGGCAAAGAGCCTCGCCCGAGTTTACGTTTCGATCGCGATGCTCGACCGCGAGCTCGCGCGCAAACTCGACCCGCGCGCACCCACGCCCCAGCGACGGCTGGAGATGATCAAAGCGCTGGCCAACGCGGGCGTTCCTGTCGGTGTCAGCGTCGCACCGGTGATTCCGCAGCTGACCGACAAAGATCTGGAAGCGATCCTCGAAGCGGCGGCGGGGCACGGCGCGCGCTTGGCGACGTGGGTCATGCTGCGTTTGCCTTACGAGGTGAAGGACCTGTTCCGCGACTGGCTCGCGCAGCATTACCCGCTGCGCGCCGAGCATGTGATGAGCCTTGTCCAACAGATCCGCGGCGGCCGGGACAACGATCCCGCGTTCGGTTCGCGCATGCGGGGACAGGGGCTGTTTGCCGACCTGATCGCCAGGCGCTTCGACATCGCGTGCGAACGCCTCGGTCTGAATCAGGATCGTACATTGCGCCTGGACACGACGCGCTTCCGCCCGCCCAAAGAACCGGGTGCCGGCGGTCAGCTCGATCTGTTCGCCTGAGCTGCTCCGCGGCCGAGGCTGCAGGCACCCCACAACGTTAGGCGCAAGCCGTCACCCAAGGGGCAAGTCATGGGGCCGCAGAACGCGAAGGATGATCTCGCCGGGAGGCTGGCGCGGTGCTATACGGGCGCGGTCCACGATGTGCTGCGCATGATGGGCTACGAGAACATCGTGCTGCCTCCCGCGATCAAATCGATCGCGCCGGGAACGAGGCTCGCCGGACCGGCATGGACGGTCGCAGGACACCTCGATCGCAGCAAGACGCGCCACGAAACGCTGCTGGCCTGGTGCACCCTGCTTGCCGCAGCACCCGCGCAACACGTGATCGTCTGCCAGCCGAACAACCACGAAGTCGCGCTGATGGGCGAGCTGTCGGCGCATACGCTCAAGGCGCGCGGCGTGCTCGGCTTCGTCGTGGACGGCGGCTCGCGCGACACCGAGCTGGTGGTCGAGCAGGGCTTCCCGGTCTTCTGTGCGTTCCTCACTCCGGCGGACATCGTCGCGCGCTGGGTACCGGATCGCTTCGGCGAGCCCGTGACCATCGGCGCGGTCACCGTCGCCACCGGCGACTATGTGCTCGGCGACAGCGACGGCGTCGTCATCATTCCGGCCGCGATTGCCGGCGAGGTTATCGCCAAAACCGAGGAAGTCGTTGCCACCGAGAGCGACATGCGTCGCGCGCTGATCGACGGGATGGACCCGGTCGCGGCCTACAACAAGTACGGCAAGTTTTGACGGAGGCGCGGCCGCAATGGCGTCGCGACTACCGTCGTGTCGAAATGGAAACGCGAACTCGATCACGCGCGAGATGGAGCGCGGATTGCGCCGCGACGTCGCGGAGGAGCTCGAGGAGGAGCGCGGCTCGAGCATGCCGCGGCCAAGGCGGCGGAAAAACCCGCGTGACCGCTGCGCCCGGGGTATCGGCCGAAGCCTGTCCTGAGCTTGGCGAAGGGGCCTCAACCTTGGGCTACGCAAGCGGCGCTTCGAGCAGGCAGCCGAACTCGCGCGCGAAGTCGACCGATACGCGGGCGTGGACTGCTCCCTGCTTGTCGAAGAAGCGCTGCGTCCCGGAGACGCCGAAGACGCCCTCGTGCCAGACGTTCGGGTGCAGGTAGAGCCCTCTGCTGCCGTCGAAGCGGAAGCACACGAAACTCTCCGGCCTGACGTCGTCGCCGGGCAACGCTAGCGGCACGACGAACGGCGCCGCATCAAGCGGAAAGAAAAGCTGGCCTCCGTCGGGATGGTAATTCGCGTGCCAGAGCAGGATCTGCCGCGGGTCGCGCTGGTGCGTGACGTCGGCAGCGGCCGGCTCGGTTGCATACGCCAGGATGTACTCGCCGCCGACTGCGTCGTTGCGGCCGAACAATACGTCGCCGCGCCATTCGCTGACAAACACGCCTTCGACGGTGCCGCCCTGGTCGCCGGTGTCCGTATCAACGGGCCGCCAGCCCTGTGCCGGCCAGCGCACGATCTCGATCGAGCGCCGATGGGGATCATCGACGAGCTCGCCATAGGCCTGCAGCGTGTCGGGCGCGGCATCGACGACGCGCATCGCTACGCGCCGCAGGCCTGCGGGCAGCGCCGGGTTGAGATAGTCGAAAGTGTGAAGCGCGCCCGCTTCCGCGGCGGCTTCTCTTCGCGCGCCGGCGTTTATTTGGCGCAATCTGCAACTCGCTGTGCGGCGATCGACTCGTTGGTCGTACCGCCCTGGCTCGTCAGGCGATTCTCGATCCGGTAAGCGCTGTCGCTCTCGGCCGTAAGCACCGAGGTCGTGCTAAAAGTCACCACGCCCGACGGCAGCTTGACGCTGCAGTCAGCCGTATAGGTGTAGGTCGGCCCCGCCCGCAGCGCCGGCGAAACCTTGCAGCCCATCTTCTCCAGCGCCGTGTGCTGGCGCCGCAAGTCTTCGCTCGGGTCGATGCATTCCGTGGCGGCAAACTTGTTTATTCCCACCGTGCGCTGATATTCCCACACGCCCTGGCGCAGCATGGGGACTTCGGCGGCACGCGCGATCGATGGCGCGGCGGTCAGCAAGGCGACCAGCACGAGCAGCATATACGGCGGCACGCCCTGCGGCGCGGACGAGAGCGTAGACGTTTTCATGACGGCGCTTCCTTGGGCGCGCCGTTCGCCGCTGATCGATCTCCTGCCTGGCGCCCCGTCGTGCGGCGGGTTGGAGTACCGGTCTCGCGGCGAAGCTTCCAGGCACATTTGAGAACATCGAGCAACGCCCTGACGAGCGGATCGTGCTCGCGCGAACGCAGATAGATGAATCGCAATGTCGTGTCGAC
The DNA here is from genome assembly GCA_030854785.1 of Pseudomonadota bacterium. Lineage (GTDB taxonomy): Bacteria > Pseudomonadota > Gammaproteobacteria > Burkholderiales > Casimicrobiaceae > PALSA-1003. The sequence continues at coordinate 28,278 of JALYSM010000133.1, read as the reverse complement.
ACGAATATCCTGCCACAGGCAGACCTCGCCCGCCGCCGCTTTCTGCAAAGCGATGTCTTCGCGCATCAGCGCCAGGCCGACGCCGGAGACGACCAGCGAGCTGACGACGGCCTCGTCGTCGGCTCCTATCAGTCGGGCTGGCTCGACCCCGTGCTCGCGAAACAGTGCGGCCGCAAACTGGTGATGCGTGCTTATCGGCGGCGGCATGATCCATGGCAGCTCGCCGATCTCCGGCCAGCCCGCGTGCTGCACGCGATCGTGCCACGCCTCCGGCGCGGCGACGCGGTACGCGAGCTCGCGCAGCGCGATGCCTGCAACCTCCGGATAAGTCATGTGGCCGTAGTAGAAGCTCGCCTCGAGCGACTCCTCGCGCACGCGCTGCATCGCCGCGCCGGTGATCTCGTGCTGGAAATCGATCTCGAGCAGCGGATAGCGCTCGAGCGCCGCAGCCATGAAATCGCCGAGACGAATGAAGTCGGGGTCGGATAGGGTGCCGACCCGCGCCTTGCCCGACACGGCTCCCTTCAACGCCTGCGCTTCGGCCTGGAACGTCTGGCTCGCCGCGAGGATCTTGCCCGCTTCGGACAGCAGCCGCTTGCCGGCAGCGGTCAGCGTCATGCCCGTCGACGTGCGCTCGAACAGCGTGAGGTCGAGTTCGTCTTCGAGCGCCTTGATCTGCGCCGACAGCGCCGGCTGACTGATGTGCAGCTTCTCCGCCGCGCGGGTCAGGTGGCCCGCTTCGGCGACGGCGGCGAAACTTCGCAGACGATTGAAGTCCATCGGACCTCGGCGCTGGGTGCGCGAGTTGACATTGTATCAAATATACGCTGCAACAATGACTTACGCCGATAGGTTCCCGTGATGGTGACGATTCGAACAAGCGATTGGCTTTTCGCAGGCCGAATCCTTATCTTGTTCTTGTGCAATGCAACAAAGGACCAGGCGATGACCTATGAAGAACGAGGCTTTAAGCAGCAGCTTGCGGTGTCCGATCTCTTGGCCGCGTTGACCGCGTACGGTCTGCAATGGCCCGAAGATCGAGCTCCGGCGCCATCCGGAGCGGTGCATCGCCCGGCGGTTTCGTGGCTGGCGCGGTGCCTCGGACGGACAGACCCGAGCGCTCATGCTGACGCCGCGCCCGCAGCGTCAACCTTTGACGACGAAATGGGCGGGCGGCAGTCACGCGCAATCGCGGCGACTCCTGGAAGGGGCGTTGCGCAGCGCTCGACAACGTAAAGGACTGACATGAAACATCTTGCTCGATTCTTCGACTGGCTGAACGCTGGCATCGCGGAGGGCGAAAGGCGCCGCCGCGAGGCCTATCTCGCGCAGTCAAGTGACCATTGCGATCTCGAATACCGGATACGCGAGCTCGAACGCGACCCATCGCTGGTGCGCGGGTGGTGGTAATCGATCCCGACGCGTGTCGCGCACTACGCCAGGCCGCCCAAACTCGTTCATGATGGGCCCGTCGGCAAGCTCAGGACAGGCTTGTCGAACCATGAACCGACTCGCACCCAGCGGAATGAGTCTGCTGCCTGCAACCCTGCGACAAGCTCAGGGCGAATGCGTTGACTTGTCCAGCGCCTGTTTAATGACTTTCCCGGCCGACTTTCGCTCCTGAACTGCCGACCAGGAAATCGAGGTCGACGCCTTCGTCGGCCTGTAACACGGTATCGCAGTAGAGTTTCACCCAACCGCGATCCGAGTGCGGTTTGCCCGGCTTCCACAGCCTTCGCCGCCGCGCGAGCTCCTCGTCGGAGACGTGCAGCAAAAGTCTGCGCTTCGCGACGTCGAGCTCGATCAAGTCGCCGTTTCTTACCAGCGCCAGCGGTCCGCCCGCTGCCGCCTCGGGCGCGGTATGGAGCACGACCGTGCCGTACGCGGTGCCGGACATTCGCGCATCCGAAATGCGAACCATGTCGGTGACGCCCTTCTTCAGAAGCTTCGCCGGCAGCGCGAAATTGCCGACTTCGGGAAACCCCGGGTAACCCTTCGGTCCGCAGTTCTTCAGCACCAGGATGGAATCGGCATCGACCTCGAGCTTCGGATCGTCGATGCGCCGATGTAGATCGTCGATGTCCTCGAACACGACCGCGCGGCCTTTGTGCCGCATGAGCCTCGGGGTCGCGGCGGACGGTTTGAGCACGGCGCCGCGCGGCGCCAGGTTGCCGCGCAACACGGTGATACCGCCGTGCGGCTTGAACGGTTTGCTGAGTGGCGTGATCACGGCCTCGTTGTAATTGATCGCGTCCTTGACGTTGTCCCAGATCGTCCGGCCGTTGACGGTAAGCGCCTTCTTGTGGATGTATTTGCCGATCTCGTTGATCACCACCGGCAGGCCGCCGGCGTAGTAGAAATCCTCCATCAGATACTTGCCCGACGGCATCAGGTTGACGAGGCAGGGCATGTCGCGGCCGAGGCGATCCCAGTCGTCCAGCGAGAGCGTCACGCCGATGCGGCCGGCGACCGCAAGCAGGTGGACGACGGCATTGGTCGAGCCGCCGATCGCGCCGTTGACCATGATCGCGTTCTCGAACGCGTCGCGAGTCAATATCTTCGACATGCGCAGGTCCTCGTGCACCATTGCGACGATGCGGCGTCCGGCCATGCGCGAGAGCACTCGGCGGCGCGAGTCGACCGCTGGAATCGCCGCATTGGTCGGCAACCCCATTCCCAGCGCCTCGACCATCGACGCCATCGTCGACGCGGTCCCCATCGTCATGCAATGCCCGGCGGAGCGCGACATGCACGACTCTGCGTCGATCATGTCGTCCTCGTTCATCGCGCCCGTCTTGAGCAATTCCGTAAACTTCCAGACGTGCGTGCCCGAGCCGATGTCCTCGCCGCGGAACTTGCCGTTGAGCATCGGCCCGCCGGACACACCGATCGTCGGCAGATCGCACGACGCCGCGCCCATCAGCAGCGCCGGCGTGGTCTTGTCGCAACCCATCAGGAGCACGATGCCGTCGAACGGATTGGCGCGGATCGATTCCTCGACATCCATTGCGACCTGATTGCGGAAGAGCATCGTCGTCGGGCGCATCAACGTCTCGCCCAGGCTCATGACCGGAAATTCGATCGGAAAGCCTCCCGCGTCGAGCACACCGTCGCGCACGTGTTGCGCAAGCTCGCGGAAATGCGCGTTGCACGGCGTCGCCTGCGACCAGGTGTTGCAGATGCCGATTACCGGCCGGCCGTCGAACTGGTCGTGGGGAATACCCTGGTTCTTCATCCAGGAACGATGCACCAGCCCGTCGCGGTCGTGCCGACCAAACCATTCGGCACTGCGCAGATGACGCTTGGATTGGGGCGGCTTCTTGCTCATGATGTTGCCCGTGGTTTGAAGGCAGGTTGGATCGCGGTTGCGCAGCCACGGGCGAGTGCTGCTTGTCCCGGAACTAACGCAACACGTTCATTGTTTGCGGCTCGCGGAAGCGTCTCGACGCTGTCGCCTCCGGCGCCTATGTCTCGGGTTTCACGCCGTTATGCGAGCACCGGTCTTCAGGTCGAAGACGTGCACCATCGCCGGGTCAATGCTTAGCTGGACCCTGTCCCCGGGATTCACAACCGGCCGCCCATGCGTCATCAACACGATCTGCGCGGCGCCCGCCTGCACCAGGAGCTCCGTCTCGGCGCCCATCGGCTCGACGACGACGATTTCGCCCGGTACCGCATCGGTGCCGGCGCCAAGCGTGAGGTGTTCAGGCCGGACTCCGTACGCCACTGCCTGGCCGTCGCTGCCCGCGCCGTGGCCAACCGGCCAGCGCACCCCGCCGTCCGTCTCGACATACGCAGCACCGTTCGCTCGCCGCAGCGTTCCGTTGACGATGTTCATCGCCGGCGAGCCGATGAACTGCGCGACGAACAGGTTGTTCGGATGATCGTAGAGCTGCAACGGCTCCCCGATCTGCTCCACCCGCCCATCGTGCATCACCACGATGCGATCGGCCATGGTCATCGCCTCGATCTGGTCATGCGTCACATACACCGTCGTCGTCTTCAAGCGCTGGTGCAGCGCCTTGATCTCGGCTCGCATGGCCACGCGCAGCTTGGCGTCGAGGTTCGACAAGGGCTCATCGAACAGGAAAACCTTGGGGTCGCGCACGATGGCGCGACCCATCGCAACTCGCTGCCGCTGGCCGCCGGAAAGCTCGCGCGGGAACCGCGCCAGATAGGGCTGGAGGTTGAGGATCTTGGCCGCGTTCGCCACCCGGTCGGCGATCACCTTGGAATCCGCTTTGCGCAACTTCAGGCTGAACGCCATGTTGTCGCCGACCGTCATGTGCGGATACAGCGCGTAGCTCTGGAAGACCATCGCGATGTCGCGGTCCTTGGACTCGACGTCGTTGACCACCTTGGTGTCGATTGCGATCGTCCCGCCCGAGATCTCTTCGAGCCCCGCGAGCATGCGCAGCAGCGTCGACTTGCCGCAACCCGACGGCCCCACCAGCACCATGAACTCGCCATCCTTGATGTCGAAGCTGATGCCGTGAATCACCTTGGTGCTGCCGAAGGCTTTTTCGATGTTCTGAAACGATACCGATGCCATGTTCAGTTCTCTAGAGTCAATTGTCAGCAATCAGGCCTTTACCGCGCCGGCGGTAAGCCCGCCCACCATGTACCGCTTGAATGCGTAATAGATCGCCGCCGGCGGCACCGCGTAGATGAGGCCGACGGTCATCAACAGTTCCCACGGCGAGTCGTCGGCGGCAAGAAAGTTGCCGAGCGCGACGGACAGCGTGATCTGCCTGTCGTTGGACAGCAACAGAAACGCGTAGAGATATTCGTTCCATGCGAGCAGCAACGCATAGGTTCCGATGGCGACCAGCGACGGCATCATAAGGGGCAGATATACCAGGCGGAACAGCTGCAACGGCGACGCGCCGTCCATCCGCGCGGCCTCGTCGAGCTCGTAGGGCAGCTTGTCGGAAGCCTGCTTCAGCACCCAGATCGAATACGGTGCGGCGATCGTCACCATCGCCAGGATCAGCGCCCACTGGTTATTGAGCAACCCGTAATTGCCCATGGTCTTGTACATCGGCACGGCGAGAAACGCGGCCGGGATGAAGTAGGTGAACAGCGCAAGGTTCATGATCGTCCGCCCGCCCCTGACCTTGAGCCGGCTGATCGCGAACGCTGCGCCGGTGGCGACGATCAGCGTCAGCATCCCGACCGTCACCGCGATCAGCAGCGAGTTCCACAGCTGCAGCCAGAAGTGGCTCAGATAATAGTGCTGCTGGCGGAAAACGACCTCGAAGTTGTGCAGCGTCGGATGATCCGGCCAGAGCTTGCCCGCGAACGCCGACTCCTTGGGCGAGATCGAAAACAGAAAGAGGTGATAGATCGGCAGCATCGTCCACAGCAGGACCGGAATGCCGACCAACAGCAACTTTGCCTCCGTGCTCGCCTGGCGCCAGGACAGCTTCATCTGGAGAGACGCTTCATCATGAAATATACCAACGGCAGCACCAACGGCAACGCGCACACGATCGCCGCCATCGACAAATCCACCTGGTCGAGCCGTAGATAACGGATGCCTAGCGTCGCCAGCACGTGCGTCAGGTCGGCCGGCCCGCCGCCGGTCAACAGGTACACGCTGTTGAAGTCGCCCAGCGTCCATATCATCGACAGGATCGACGATGTCAGATACAGCGTCTGCATCGACGGCCAGGTGATGAATTTGAATTTCTGCCAGTTCGAGGCGCCGTCCACCGACGCGGCCTCGTACATTTCCTTCGGAATGGCGAGGCGGCCGGCGATCAGGATCAGCGTCCAGAACGGCAGCGACTTCCAGATGTGAACCATGATCGCCATCGTGAGAGCGATCGCGGGCTCGTTCAGCCAGTTCGGCCCGTCGGCACCGGTCAAGCGGAAGATCAGGTGATTGATGATCCCCCACTCCGGATTGAGCATGAAGCGTATCGACAGGATCGTCGGGATCGACGGCACCGCCCAGGGCAGGATGAACACCAGCGACAGCCACTTGATCCACGTCCTCGCCTGCACGAAAAAGCCCGACAGGAACAGCGCGATGGCCATCTTGAGGTTGATGCCGACGATCAGGAATACCAGCGTGTTGACGACGGACCGCGCGAACACGGGATCGTCGACTAGCTTGACGTAACTCGCCGGATGGCGGGCAAGCCACAATCCGTAGCCGATGGGGTACAACACGAAGACCAGAAAGACCAGCACATACGGGGCGATCATGATCATGCCCCACGCCTGCCAAGGCGACAGACGCCTCTTCGCCGGGCCCGCAGGAAGCGCGGGTTCGGTGCGCGGGAGAGCTAGGGTGGACATAGCTCGGTAAACAATTGCGTCGTCCCCGCGGAAGCGGGGACCCAGTGACTTGCATCAAACGACACTGGATTCCCGCTTTCGCGGGAATGACGTCAGGAGGGCGCGACCCTTTGGAAAGTCATGATTCTTCCTGCCAGCGGCCTCTAGCCGGCGACCGCCTTGATGCGCGCGATCATCTCGTCGACCGCCTTGTCCACGGGAACCTTTTCGCTGACGACCCGATTCATCGCCTTCGCCCACACATTCTCGTTGTTGATGATCGTGAACTTGTAGTTCTTGGTGAACTCGAAAGTCACCGTCCCCGCGTGGAACTGGTTATACACCGCCTCGCGATGCCGGTCCGCCTTCCAGAACGGCCGCTCGGCGGCCGCCTTGGTCACCGGGTACCAGCGGCCGAGCGAGCCCTCGACGTACGGCGTCAGGTTCTCGTCTTGCAACAGGAAGGTAACGAACTCCTTCGCGCGCTTCTTGTTTTTTGCACCCTCGAAGATCACGCCGGTCTTGACCGCTGCGCGGTAGATCATCTTCGACCCGTCGGGCTTGTTCGGGAAGCCGGCAGTGGCGATCAACTCGGTGTAGTTCTTCTTCGCCTGCGCCCGCTGCTCCGCCGAGAGCGTCTCGTTGTTCATATCGTCGAGCCACTTCGCGGCGATCGAGATCGTGGCGTTATGGGTCAGGATGATCGTCTTGTTGTGGAAGGCTACGTTGTTGTCGGGGTCCTTCCAGGAGGTCGACGACGGCGGTGTGCAGCCCCGGGTGTAGGCGCCGGAGTAATCGGTCAGCGCGCCGATCAGTCCCTGTTTCACCTTCGGGTCGTCGACCAGGAGCTTGCCGTTGTCGTCGACCAGCTTGACGTTGTACGCGTCCATGAACGTCAGGAAGGAGTAGAACGAGTCGCTCGAATCCACCCCCATCGGGAACCCGGTCGCGTAGTTCCGCGTGCCGCTCTTCTGCCGGTACGCAGGCTGCACCTTGTCGCACCAGAACGACCAGTAATCCTTCCAGCCGGTGGGAATGTCCGATTCCTTGAAGCCCGCTGCATTCAGCATGTCGATCCAGTACTGGATATGCATCGTCTGTTGCTTCAGCGGGAACGCGTAGTACGCGCGCTTCTTGGTCTTGTCGTTGTAGAGGTTAGTCGTTTCTACGGTGTTGACCAGGAAACTCGCCTTCATGGGCGTGAGAATGTCGGTCAGGTCCTCGAGCTTGCCGTCGAACGCCCACTTGCCGGTGACCTGGAAGTCGTAGACGTCGGCGTAGGCAACATCCGGCGGCGTGCCGGCGTCCAGCGCAGAGACCGTCTTCGGGATCATGTCCTGCACTGGATATTGCGAGAGCTCGACCTTGACCTTGGTCTTGTCCTCGAACTTCTTGATCGCCGCAAAGAGGGCGTCGTCCTCGGACTTGTAAAAGCCCTTGACCCACCACACCGTCAGCGTTTCCTGCGCCAGCGCGTGGCCTGCAAACGCGAGCGCGCATCCCGCGACGACGCCGGCAATGAACTTGTTCATCAAACCCCTCCTAGAAGACTGATGGTATTGAAACTGCCGACGCTGAACTGCGAGACCTTCCGCTCTCTGGCAGCCTAAGGCCAAGGCCGGGGACTGTCAATCCGCCTGCGAGACTCGCATCACATCACCGCTCCCAGATACCACGGCACGAATTCGTTCTGGCCGTAGCCGTGCAATTCGCTCTTGCTCTTCGTGCCCGACGCCGTGTCGAGGATCAGGCGGAAAAATCGCTCGCCCATCGCCTCGACCGAGGCCGTTCCGTCGACGATCTCGCCGCAATTGATGTCGATGTCCTCCTCCTGGCGCTCCCACAGCGCGGTATTGGTCGCGAGCTTGAGCGAGGGGGACGGCGCGCAGCCGTACGCCGAGCCACGCCCGGTGGTGAAGCAGATCATGTTGGCGCCACCGGCGACCTGACCCGTCGCGGACACCGGATCGTAACCGGGAGTATCCATGTAGACGAAACCCCTGGCGGTGACGGGCTCGGCATACTCATACACGGCGACGAGGTTGGTCGTGCCGCCCTTGGCCACCGCGCCGAGCGATTTTTCGAGAATGGTGGTGAGCCCGCCTGCCTTGTTGCCGGGCGACGGATTGTTGTTCATCTCGCCACGGTTGCGCGCGGTGTATTCCTCCCACCACTTGATGCGCTCGATGAGCTTTTCGCCGACCTCGCGCGACACGGCGCGCCGCGTAAGCAGGTGTTCGGCGCCGTAAATCTCCGGCGTTTCGGAAAGTATCGCCGTACCGCCATGGCGCACGAGAAGGTCGACCGCGGCGCCCAGCGCCGGATTTGCGGTGATCCCCGAGTAGCCGTCCGAGCCGCCGCATTGCAGCCCGAGCGTCAAGTGCTTCGCGGGAACGCTTTCGCGAACGACTTGGTTTGCGTGCGGCAGCATCTCCTTGACCATGGCAACTCCGCGGGCGATCGCCTTCGCGGTGCCTCCCGCATCCTGGATGCTGTACGTGCGCAGCAGCGGACCTTCCTTGAGCGCCTGCGCGCCCATGAGCGCGCTGATCTGATTCGCCTCGCAGCCCAGGCCCACGATGAGAACGCCGGCGAAATTGGCGTGCTTGGCATAGCCTCCGATCGTTCGCCGCAGCAGCTGCATGCTCTCGCCCTGCACGTCCATCCCGCACCCGCTGCCGTGCGTGAGCGCCACGACACCGTCGACGTTGGCGAAGTCTGCGAGCGCGCCGCCTTTGAACGCGTCGGCGATGCCGTGCGCGACCGTGGCCGAGCAGTTCACCGTCGAGAGGATGCCGATATAGTTGCGCGTCGCCACGCGCCCATCCGGGCGGACGATGCCCATGAAGCTCGCCGGAGGATCGACAAATTGCGTGGGCTTCACGTCCGCGCCGAACGCATAGTCGCGCGCGAACTCGCCCATCGCCAGGTTGTGAAGGTGCACGTGCTCGCCCGCCGCGATGGCGCGCTTCGCAAAGCCGATGATCTGGTTGTAGCGCTTTACCGGCGCACCAGCGGGAATCGCGCCCGTCGCGACCTTGTGCCCGGGTGGCACGAGGCCCGAGACTTTGACGTTCTCGTCGAGCAACGCGGTGCCCGAAACGAGCTGTTGGCGGGCGATCACTACATCGTCGTTCGGATGAAGGCGAATGGTCAGCGAGGTCTTGGTCAGCATGAGGCTCTCCTCCGAAGGGAGGTTACGGCATTTTAGACGCGTCGGGGCGGCAGCGGTTCATGAGTAGAAAAGCCGCGGCAGCCACAGCGAAATCGAGGGGATGTAGGTGATGAGCAGAAGACTCAGCAACAGCGGCACCAGCCAGGGAAGGATCGCCATCGTGGTCTTCTCGATCGACAGGTTGGCGACGCGCGCCAGCACGAACAGCACCATGCCCATCGGTGGATGCAGCAGGCCGATCATAAGGTTGAGCACCATCACCAGGCCGAAGTGAACCGGGTCGATGCCGAGCTGCAGTACGACCGGCATCAGCACCGGCACCAGAATGAGGATTGCGGCCGTCGGCTCGAGGAAACAGCCGACGAAGAGCATCAGCAGATTGACCAGCAGCAGGAACACCCAGGGGCTGTGGGTGAACGCCAGCACCCAGGCTGCGACGGCGTCGGTCACGCGTGTCGCGGTCAGCAGCCAACCGAAGATCGACGCAGCCGCGACGATGAACATCACGACGGCGGTCGTTTCGATCGTGTCCATCGAGACCTTGACCAGCATCTTCCAGGTCAGCGTGCGGTACCAGACGAGCCCGAGAAACAGCGCCCAGACGCAGGCTGCGATCGCGCCTTCCGTGGGGGTGAACACGCCGGTCGTCATCCCGCCTATCAGCAGAACCGGCGTCATGATAGGGAGCACGGCGTCGAACTTGAACATGAAATCTGCGGCGAGCAGGCCGACGACGCAGGCGGCGAACGCCCAGTTGAACGCCAATCCCGCTTTGATCAAGCCCCACATGATGGCCGGAAAGCCGATGACCAGCGCGAGCTCGAGCAACGCCTTACCAAGCCGGCCCCATTCGAACTTGATGTCGCCGCCCCAGTTGTACTTGTGCGCGTAGTACGCGACGGTGAGCATCATCAGGATCGCCATGACGACGCCCGGAACGATGCCCGCGACGAACAGCTGGCCGACCGAAACGTTGGCCATCATGCCGTAGATCACGAACGGCAGCGATGGCGGAATGATCGGGCCCAGCGTCGCCGATGCCGCCGTGACCCCGACCGAGAAGCCGAGGTCGTAGCCCTGATCCTTCATCGCCTTGATCTCGATGGTGCCCAGCCCCGCCGCGTCGGCGATCGCGGTGCCGGACATGCCCGCGAAGATCACCGAGCCGATGATGTTGACGTGTCCCAGGCCCCCCTTCAGCCAGCCGACCAGCGACAGCGCGAAGTTGTAGATGCGGTTGGTGATGCCGGCGTTGTTCATCAGGTTGCCGGCGAGAATGAAGAACGGGACCGCCAGCAGCGGAAAGCTGTCGATGCCGCTGATCATGCGGTGCACGACGACGAACGGCGGGATGTCTCCCGTCAAAAGGATGTACACCAGCGCCGAGCCCGCCATCGCGATCGCGACGGGCACGCCCGCCGCCATGAAGGCGAGAAAGGACCCGAGGAGCGCCGGCGTCACACGTGCCCCTCGATGGCTATTTCAGGGCGCTCGAGCACGCTGTAGCCTCGGCGCCAATTGATGATCAGGACTTGCACCGCACGCACCGCCGCGAACGCGAAGCCGATCATGCATACGCCGTAGACCGCATTCATGGGCAGGTCGACGATGGTCATCTTGTAATTGCCCATTTTCTGCATCATCGCCCACGTCAGGTATACGGCGTAGGCGAAGAACGCGACCCGGATCACGTCGACGAGCGTGGAAAGCACGCGACAAACGGGCGCCGGCAACAGGCGATAGAAGAAGTCGACATGAATATGCCGATCGGTGCGCACCGACGCCGCAATCGCGATGAACACCGTGCAGATCAGCAGGTAGCGCGCGATCTCCTCGGTCCAGGCGGCGGAGTCGTTGAGCGCGTAGCGGGTGAAGAACTGGTAGAAGATGTCGAGCGCCAGCACCCAGAAGAAGGCGAGCGAGATCCACGCTTCAACGGTGTAGTGCGAAAGGTCGATCGGCGCGTCGGTAACATGCATGTGCCCCGTCGCGTCGATGACGTGCTCTTCGGATGGCGGTGGAACCTTGTCGGTCATGCGTCGCGGCTTACTCCAAACAAGACGTCATTCCCGCGAAGGCGGGAATCCAGTGTCGTCAAACGTCGCAACAAACTGGATCCTGCGCAGGCGGGAACCCAATGTCGTATACCATCGCAAAGCCACTGGATCTCGGTCTCCGCGACGAAATGCCTTGCCGTCATTCCCGCGGAAGCGGGAATCCAGTGTCACCATGCACTCCTAAAGTCACTGGATCCCCGCCTTCGCGGGATGACACAGAAGTCCCGTCGTTCCCGCGCAAGCGGGAACCCAACGTCGTATACCATCGCAAAGTCACTGGATCCCCGCCTTCGCGGGGATGACGCCGGGCCCTAAGCCGCGCCTGCGGCACGGCTTGGTCCGGCGTCACTTGATCTGTTGGATCTTGTCCCAGTCGGCCTTGGAATACCCCATCGACTCGAACGTAACATTCTTCAAAATCGCGTCCTGGAAGGATTTCTTGTCGACCGCCGTCACGGTGAGTCCCTTCTTGCGGAACTCGTCGGCCAGCTCGCCCTCGCGTTTCGTGATGTCGGCGGTCGCGTTTGCGGCAGCTTCCTGCGTTACGTCGGTGAATATTTTCTTCTCCTGGTCGGACAGCTTGGTCCACACGTGCGGCGCCACTTGCGTTGCCAGCGAGTCGACGATGTGGCCGGTGAGGATGATGTACTTCTGGACCTCGTAGAATTTCTTCGCTTCGATCGTGGTGAGCGGATTCTCTTGCGCATCGACGGTGCCGTTCTGCAGCGCGAGATAGACTTCGGCGAACGCGATCGGCGTCGGGTTGGCGCCGCAGGATCTCGGTAGCGCCAGGTACGCCGGTACGTCGGGCACGCGCATCTTCAGGCCCTTCATCCCGGCGCAATCGGTGAACGGCTTGTTCGACGTCGTCTGGCGGATGCCGTAGTAGGTCATCGCAGTGATCTGGATGCCGGTCTTCTGCCGGTACTCGTCGGTCATGCTCTTGAACGCGTCGCTCTTCGACCACTTGACCAGGTGGTCGCCATCGCGAAAAGTGTACGGGTAATAGCCGACGCCGATGCGCGGCATCGTGCGCGCTGCGAACGATAGCCCGGAGATGATCATGTCGACCGTGCCGAGCGTGAGCCCCTGATTTATGTCCGATTCCTTGCCCAACGCGGACGCTGGAAAAACATCGACATGGTACTTGCCGTTGGTGCGCTTCTCGATCTCGCTTGCCGCCCAGACCGACCACTTGTGATACGGCTCCGCGGTTTCATAGACGTGCGCCCATTTGAGCTTGATCGGCTGTGCGAACGCGACCCCCGAAACGATGGACAGTGCCGTCGCGACGAGGGCGAATCTGGCGAAGCGAAGCATGGTGCTCCTCCTGAAAAAACGTTGATGAAACAGACCCCGGAATTCTATGCCGCGACGAGCTGAACCTTGGTGCTCTGCGTTTTGTCCTTCGCGAACGCGAAGGCCTTCACCGCTTCGGTCAGCGGGAATTGCCCCGAAAGCAGCGGCTGCACGTCGACCCGGCGCGAAGCGATGTACTCGACCGCCCAGTCGAACTCGATGCCCCAGCGGAACGCGCCCTTGAGGTCGAGCTCCTTCACCATGATGTCGTTGACGACGAAGGGCAGGGGCTCGTGCGGCAGCGTGCCCACCTGCACCACGGTGCCGCCGCGTTTCGCGGCGGCGACGCAGGACTTGAGCGCGGCGAAGCTGCCCGATGCCTCGAAGGCGACGTCGAATTGCGGGGACGCCAGCGCCTCGACGTCGCGGTCGGCGCGGATGGTGCGCGCGGCACCGACCTTGCGCGCCGTTTCCAGCGGCCGGTCGAGCACATCGGACACGGTCACGGTTGTCGCGCCGGCGAGTCGCGCCGCAATGACGGTTAGGCAGCCTATGGTGCCGCCGCCCGTGACGAGCACACTCTTGCCAAGCAGGTCGCCGGCACGGTTGACCGCGTGCAATCCGACCGCGAGCGGCTCGGCGAAAGCCAGCTCGCCCAGACTCACGTCGCCGGACACCGGATAGCACTGCCGCTCGCCCAGGACGAAATACTCCGAGAACATGCCCTGCACGTGCGGGTAAAGGCTCGCGCTGCCGAGGAAGCGCATGTTCCGGCACAGATGCTCGCGCCCCTCGCGGCAATAGTCGCAGCGCCCGCAGGCCTGCGACGGGCTCACCGCGATCTTGTCGCCGGGCTTGACGCGTGTGACGCCCTCTCCGACTTTTGCGACGGTCCCCGAAGCCTCGTGTCCCGGAACGAGCGGCTCGCGAATGACAAAGCTGCCGTTTCTCCCCTCGAAGTAATAGTGCAGGTCGGAGCCGCAGATGCCGCCCGCGCCGAGCCGGATCAGCACCTGTCCTTGGCCGACCTCGGGTTCGGTCACGGGCTCGATGCGCAGGTCTTCCTTCGCGTGAATACGGCAAGTCAACATGATCAGTGCTCCTCGTCGATGCCTCGGTGCTGCGTCAGTGTTTCGCGTCCCAGCTTTTGCTCAAACGCTTGTACGCCTTGTCCAGATGGCGTTGCATCGCGGCGCGGGCGCCAGGCATATCGCGCCCGACGATCGCGTCCAAAACCTCCCGATGCTCGGCGATCGCGTGCGTCCATTGGCTTGGACTGTCGTAATGATGTTCGAGCCGCGCGAACAACGGCCCCATCCGTTCCTCCCAGAGCATCTTTACCACCGCGACGAGCGCCCCATTGCCGGTCGCCTCCGCGATGCGCAGGTGAAAGAGCCGGTCGCCCGCGAGCGGTTGCCGCTTCTCGTCGTTCGCGATGCTTTCCATCTGCTGCAACGCCTCCTCGATCGCTGCAACCTGTGGGCGCTTCGCCAGCTTGGCGGCCCATGCTGCGCACTCGCTCTCTATGATCCAGCGCGCACGCAAGAGCTCGAACGGCCCCATCGCGGCCTGCACCGGCGTCCCCGACTCGCCGTCTCCCCGCGGTTCGAGGACGTAGATCCCGGAGCCAATCTTAACCTCGACCAGGCCTTCGACCTCCAGCGCAATCAGCGCTTCGCGGACCGACGGACGCGACACGCCGAGTTGCCGCGCGAGATCGCGTTCGGGGGGTAGCCGCGCGCCGGTAGCAAACTCCCTGGATCGAATCAGAGCACGAATCTGGTCGGCAATCTGGCGGTACAGCCGGCGAGGTTCGATGCTATGGATCGGCATGGCTGCCAGAGCCGGGGCCGCAGACTTCGCCGCCCGCGCGCAAAGTCGTAGCTAACCAAACTTCGTCGATTTGGTCAAGTGGTCTTACCAATTTTCGGAAGCGGCTGGTAGACTATGATGGCTCTTGCCGGTGATCACGTAATATCCTGTGAGCGCCGGCGAGCGGCACAACGAAGGGGAGCAGCTGGTGAGTGGACGCTTGGCAGGAAAGACGGCGCTGATCACCGCCGCCGGCCAAGGCATCGGCAGGGCGACGGCGCTGGCGATGGCCGCCGAAGGCGCGCGAGTTCATGCGACCGATGTCAATCCAAGCGCGCTGGCGAGCCTCGCCGGCAACAAGAATATCTCGACGCGAGAGCTCGACGTGCTCGACGATGCGGCGATCAAGCGCACACTCGATGAGCTGCCGCCGCTCAACGTGCTCTTCAACTGCGCCGGCTACGTGCACCACGGCACCGTGCTCGACTGCACGCCGAAGGATTGGGAGTTCAGCTTCAACCTCAACGTGCGCGCGATGTACATGACGATCAAGTGCGCGCTCCCGAAAATGCTCGAAAACGGCGGCGGTAGCATCATCAACATGGCCTCCGTCGCCGGCTCGATCAAGGGCCTTCCCAACCGCTTCGTCTATGGCGCATCGAAGGCCGCCGTCGTCGGGCTGACCAAGGCGGTCGCAGCCGATTTCGTAGCCAGGGGCCTCCGCTGCAACGCGATCGCGCCGGGGACCGTCGACACGCCATCCCTCGGCGAACGCATCGGTGCCTTCGCCGACCCGGTCGAGGCGCGCAAGGCGTTTATCGCGCGCCAGCCCATGGGCCGGCTCGCCAAGCCCGAGGAAATCGCGCCGATCGTCGTATTTCTCGCCTCCGACGAGTCCATCTTCGCCACCGGCAGTGTCTTTTCGGTCGACGGCGGCATGACCATCTGAAAGCCGGTGGAAAGCATCGGATAACGCCCGCTGGCTGCGTTGCTGCTCGCTTTCGATGCTCATGTACTTGCGTGTACACTCCTCGAAAGCTCCGCGGCGTCTTGCCCGCGGTCGTTCTCCTCGCTTTCTTCCCGGCTCAAGGCTATTCGTAACCTCGGCAATCAGGAGACAACATGAAACTCGTTCGCTACGGCCCTCCCGGCAAGGAAAAGCCCGGGCTGATGGACAATGAGGGGAAGCTCCGCGACCTGTCGCGCAAGGTAAAGGACATCGACGCGGCGACACTCGCGCCCGGCGAGCTCGCCAAGTTGCGCAAAATCGACCCGAAAAAACTGCCGCTGGTCAAAGGCCGCCCGCGGCTCGGTCCGTGCGTCGCCGTGCCGCCCAAGTTCATCGCGATCGGCTTGAACTACGTCGACCATGCCAAGGAGTCCGGCAACCCGATCCCCGAGCATCCAGTCGTCTTCTTCAAGTCCGAGACCTGCATCGTCGGCGCGAACGACAACATCATGCTGCCGCCCGACTCCACGCACACCGACTGGGAGGTCGAGCTCGGCGTGGTGATCGGCAAGACCGCGCGCCACGTCGACAAGAAAAATGCCCTCAAGCACGTCGCGGGCTATTGCCTCATCAACGACGTGTCCGAGCGCGAGTATCAGATGAAGCGCAGCGCAACACAGTGGGGCAAGGGCAAGGGCTGCGACACCTTCGGGCCGATTGGCCCGTGGCTCGTCACGACCGATGAGCTCAAGGATCCACAGAATCTCGATATGTGGCTCGACGTCAACGGCGTGCGCAAGCAGACCGGGAACACGCGGACCATGATCTTCGGCATCGCCGATCTCGTCGCCGACGTTTCGAAATACATGACGCTGCTGCCCGGGGACGTCATCACGACCGGCACCCCGCCCGGCGTCGGTATGGGGATGAAGCCTGAGCCGCAGTACCTCAAGGCAGGCGACGTCGTGACGCTCGGCATCTCCGGCCTGGGCGAGCAGCGGCAGAAGGTGGTCGCGTACAAGGGGACGCGCTAGGAGCCTGGGCCCGGCGTGGGGGGTCGATGCCACCACGGACGCAATACGCCCGCTCCGGGGGCGTTCACATCGCCTACCAGGTGTTGGGTGACGGGCCGCTCGACCTGGCCTACGTACCCGGCTGGGTTTCGCACGTCGAGCAGGCGTGGGAAGACCCTATGCTTGCGCGCTTTCTCGTGCGTCTGGCGTCCTTTGCGCGTCTCATTACCTTCGACAAGCGCGGCACCGGGCTGTCGGACCGGGTTCCCGACGAACAGTTGCCGACGCTCGAGGAGCGGATGGACGACTTGCGCGCGGTGATGGACGCGGCGGGATCTCAGCGCGCGGCGGTGCTCGGCGTTTCGGAAGGCGGCAACCTGTGCGCTCTCTTTGCCGCAACGTACCCGGAGCGCGCAACCGCCCTGATCATGTCGGGCACGTACGCCAAGCGCATCTGGAGCGAGGATTATCCCTGGGCGCCGACGCCGGAGGCGCGTGCGCGCGAGTACGATCTCGTCGAGCGCGAATGGGGCAACCTCATGGACCTCCACAAGTATTTGCCGAGCAAGATCGGTGATCCGGCGTTCGCGCAGCGGCTCGCCAAGTATTTCCGTATGTCGGCGAGTCCGGGTGCGGCCGTCACGTTGTTGCGCATGAACACGCAGATCGACATGCGGGCGGTCCTGCCGACGATCCGCGTCCCCACGCTGATCGTGCACCGCATCGGCGATCGCGACGTCAACATCGAGGAGGGGCGCTACATTGCGGCGCGCATCCCCGGCGCGAAGCTCGTCGAGCTGCCGGGAGAAGATCACCTGCCGTGGGTAAGCGACCAGGATGCATTTCTCGACGAGGTGCAGGAGTTTCTCACCGGCGTGAGACCTCCTCCGACGGCCGACCGCGTGCTTGCGACGATCATGTTCACCGATATCGTCGGCTCGACCGAGCTCGCCGCCCGCGTCGGCGATCAGGCCTGGAAGAGCCTCCTCGAGCAGCACGACGCGCTGGTGCGCAAGGAGCTCCTGCGCTTCCGCGGTCGCGAGGAGAAGACCACAGGCGATGGATTTTTCGCCACGTTCGACGGCCCCGCGCGCGCCATCCGTTGCGCTTCCAGCATCCGCGACAGCGTGCGTCAACTCGGCGTCGAGATCCGTGCCGGCTTGCATACCGGCGAGATCGAGCTCGGCAGCGACGTCGGCGGCATCGCGGTCCACATCGGGGCGCGCGTCGCCGCAAGTGCGGAGCCGGGGGAGGTTCTCGTCTCCAGCACGGTCAAAGACCTCGTCGCGGGTTCCGGCGTCCGCTTCGTGGAACGCGGCGTGCATACGCTCAAGGGCGTGCCGGGCGAATGGCGCCTGTTCAGCGCGACATGAGCGGCTGCGTGGATTCGGCATGAGAGCCTCGCCGATCGCAAGCGCGGGCGCCGCGACGCGGCTGCTGTCGCGCGACGACTACTTGTATCCCGTGCTCTCGAGCCATCGCAGCGGGCGGCTCGCTCTCGACTCGCGGCACACGATGTACTGGGAAGAGTGCGGCAATCCGCGCGGCGTCCCGCTGGTGTTCCTGCACGGCGGTCCCGGCGGCGGCATCGCGGCCGATCACCGCCGCTACTATGATCCCGCGTTCTACCGCATCGTGCTCTACGATCAGCGCGGCGCCGGGCAGTCCGCGCCGCTGGGCGATCTCAGCGACAACACGACGCAACACCTGATCGCCGATCTCGAGCGCCTGCGCACCCATCTCGGCATCGACCGCTGGCTCGTTTTCGGAGGATCGTGGGGATCGACGCTGGCGCTCGCTTACGCAGAAACCCATCCGCAACGCGTACTGGGACTCGTACTTCGCGGCATTTTTCTGGCGCGTAACTGGGAAATCCGCTGGTTCATGCACGACATGCGTTGCGTGTTTCCGGAAGCGTGGCGCGCCTTTGCCGGCTTCCTCCCGGAACGGGAGCGCGGCAATCTCCTTGCGGGCTATTACCGCCGGCTGACCGACCCGGATCCGGCGCTGCACATCCCGGCAGCGCATGCCTGGAGCCGCTACGAAAGCTCGTGCTCGACGCTGCTGCCCGATCCGGATCTCGTTGCGCATTTCGACGAAGATGCGGTCGCGTTGGCGATCGCGCGTATCGAAGCGCATTACTTTGTGCATGAGCTCTTCCTGCCCGATGGTATTCTGCTCGCGAACGTCGGGCGCCTTGCCAGGATTCCCTGCGCGATCGTGCAGGGACGCTACGACATCGTATGCCCGATGCGCTCCGCGGACGAGCTGCACCGCGCCTGGCCGGAAGCCGAATACGTCGTCGTGCCCGACGCGGGACACTCGGCGCGTGAGCCCGGCATCGCCCGTGAACTGGTCGCGGCGACCGACCGCTTTCGGATACGACTCGGCTGAGCGAGGAATCACCGTGGCCTCTATCGAGCGCATCGAGCTCGCGCTGGTCGACCTCGAGCCCAAGGTCAAACGCACCGACGCGATCCAGACCTTCGTGTCGCAGGAAACGCCGATCGTGCGCGTCTTCGACCGCGACGGCGCGTCCGGCACCGGCTACAGCTATACGATCGGCACCGGAGGTTCGTCGATCATGGCGCTCCTCGCCGATCATCTCGCGCCGCGGCTCATCGGCCGCGATGCGGATCAGATCGAAGCGATCTGGCGCGACCTCCTGTTCCACACACACGCAACCTCGGTCGGGGCGATCACCGCGCTGGCGCTGGCCGCACTCGACACCGCGCTCTGGGACCTGCGCTGTCGGCGCGCCGGTCTGCCGCTCGCCGTGCTCGCCGGCGGTGCGAAGGATTCGTGCCCGCTCTACACCACCGAAGGCGGGTGGCTGCACCTCCCGCCCGCTGCGCTGGTCGATGACGCCTTGAAGGCGAAGGCTCGGGGATTCGGCGGCGCGAAGATAAAGATCGGCCGCCCGCACGTCGCCGAGGACATCGAGCGATTGCGTGCCGTTCGCGAAAGCGTAGGAGCGGACTGGGACATCATGACCGACGCCAATCAAGGCTTCACGCTGTCGGAGGCGATCCGGCGCGCGCGCCACCTCGAAGCGCTCGACATCGCATGGTTCGAAGAGCCGCTGCCTGCCGACGACGTCGGGGGACACGCCGAGCTTGCGCGCCACACCTCGGTTCCGATCGCCGTCGGCGAGTCGCTCTACAGCGCCAGCCAGTTCAAGGATTATCTGCAGAGCGGCGCGTGCTCGATCGTGCAGGTCGACGTCGCGCGGATCGGCGGTATCACGCCATGGCTCAAGGTCGCACATCTCGCCGAAGCGTTCAACGTGGCGGTTTGCCCGCACTTCCTGATGGAATTGCACGTCGGCCTCTGCTGCGCGGTGTCGAACGGGCGCTGGGTCGAGTACATCCCGCAGCTCGAAGCGATCACCGAGAGAGGACTCGAGATCCGCGACGGCCGCGCTTATCCTTCGCCCGAACCCGGGCTGGGCATCGACTGGGACTGGGACGCGATCGGTAGGCTCTCCCGCGCCGCGCCGCTCGTGATCGCGTAGATCGCGTAGCCCGGGATGAGCCGCAGGCGAATCCCACGACGCCGTTGCAATGTTGCGAGGTCCCGGGGTTCGCGCTGCTCACCCCGGGCTACGGTTGAACGCGAAACGCGGTGATCTGAAACGAAAGGTCGATGTCATCGCCGACCAATGTCAGCGCGTAATTCATCCCGAACTCCGAGCGCTTGATCGACGTCGCAACGCCGGCGCCGCAGCCCTCGCGGCCGCCATCCGGTTCCTTGCCGCATTCGAGCCTTTCCACCTTGAGCGACACCGGGCGCGTCACGTCGCGCAACGTCAACTCACCGGCGACGCCGATCAGCCGTTCACGGTCGAAAACGAGCTGTGTCGAATGGAAGCGAATGTCCGGATAACGCGCGGTGTCGAACATGTTCTCGCCGCGAAGGAATCCGTCGCGCACGTTCCAGCCGGTATCGATCGAAGTCGCGTCGACGACAAAGTCGATGCTGCCCGAGTGCCGCTCCGGGTCGAGCACGATGGTGCCGTGCGTCCGGCCGAAGTGCCCGCGCTGTCTGGAGAGCCCGAGGTGACTGACCGCGAACTCGGCGTACGTGAACTCGGGCTCGACGCGGTAGACCACCGGCGCCGCCGCGGCGGCAGCCGCAAAGCCGAGCGCCAGCGAGGCCGCTGCCCCGGCTATGAACGGCTTACTGTTCCTTGTACGCCTCGATCGGAATGGTGATCTTGACCTCATCGCTAACGGCTTTCGGGATGCCGTACTTCATTCCCCATTCCGAGCGATTGATCGTCGTCGTCGCCTCGGCGCCGCACATCGCCTTCTTGTTGAACGGGTGCTCGCCACAGACGTCGTTGGTAACCTTCAACGTGACCGGCTTGGTGACGCCGAGGAGCGTCAGCTCGCCATCCAGACCGACCACGCGATCGCCGTCGAAAGTCAAGTTCGTCGACTTGAAGGTGATGGTCGGATACTTGGCAACGTTGAAAAAGTCCTCGCTCTTGACGTGGGTGTCGAGCCTGGGATCGATCGTCTTGATCGAAGTCGTATCGATCGTAACGTCGACGCTTCCCTTCTTCGCCGCGCGATCGAGCGTGACCTTCCCGGTCGCCTTGCCGAACGACCCCCGCTGCGACGAGAAGCCCATGTGCCGCACCTCGAATGTCGGCTGCGAGTGCACGGGATCGATCGCATAAGTGTCCTCGGCGGCGGCGCGGCCCGCGTTGATCGCGAGCGCCAGCGTCAGCGTGGCGGCGGCAAGTCGTCTGATCATGATGTCTGCTCTGGCCAAAAAACTGCTCCTCGGACCCCAACAAGCAGTTGTCGCAGCCGCCGTAGAGAACAGGCGTCCCGGTTCAATTGTTCCAGGGTCCCCAGGCTGCGGGCGCTGCCTGTCGCGATCCGTGCGCAAGGCGAAGCAAGGCGGCGGATAGGCAGCTGCGCGGTTCCGCGTTATTGCTGTATTGCCTCGATCGCCACAGCGATGTTCACGTCGTCGGCCGTGAGGCCTGGTTCTTCGTCATGCCGAAGTCAGAGCGCTTGACGCTTGCCGTGACTTCGGCACCGCACGCCGGCTTTCTGGTCGCAGGGTGAATGGCACACTTGAAGTCGCCCACGGCAAGTGTGACCGGTTTGGTCACACCGCGTATCGTCAGCTCGCCCTCGGCGCCCACGATGCTGTCACCATCGAATTTCAGATTGGTCGACCGGAAGGTGATGAGCGGAAACTGGCCTGTGTTGAAATAGTCCTCGCCCTTAAGCATCGTCTCGCGCGACTGGCTGCCCGAAGTCACTGAAGCCGCGTCGATCGCCAGATCGACCGAGCCCTTTTTGGCAATGCGATCGAGGGTCACCGTGCCGGTGGTCCGGCCGAAGCTTCCGCGTTGCAGCGACAGGCCGAGATGGCTTACGGAGAAGGTCGCAGCCGTATGCAAGGGGTCGATCCTGTAGTTCTCCTGGCTGAACGCGGGAGCAGCGAACACAAACAACGCGGCGATGCCCAGACGATCCCACATGGCTTCTCCTCCTACTAGGCCAACGGCGGCAATACCATCCGGACCCGGACAACGACGTCGTTGGCGACCATCTCGGTGTCGGCCCACATGCCTTCGCCCACCTTGTAGTCTATGCGCTTCAACGGGAAGCTGCCCTCGGCGACGCTGTTGCCGGTCGCATCCTTTTTGAGCTCGATGGGCACGACGACGTCCTTGGTAACCCCCTTGAGCGTGAGCTTCCCGGCGATCTCGTACCGATCGCCGCCCACGTTCCTGATCGACGTCGAGGCGAAATGTGCGACCGGAAACTTCGCCGTGTTGAACCAGAGCGAGCTCTTGATCTCGGTTTCCGACTCGTCGCTGGCGAGATCGATGCTGCCGAGATCGATCTCGAACTCGGCTTTCGACTTCGCCAGATTCTTCGGCAGGAACACGATGTTGGCCTTCCACTTGCGGAACCGTCCTTCGACATTGACGCCCAACTGCTTCGACACGAAGCGGATCTCGCTCTTGTCGATCAGCAGGCCCTGCGCGCCGGCCTGGGCGGCGGCGAGCAGCATCGCACCGAGCGACGGAATAAACGAACGCAATAAGACCATTATCCGGCGCTTCCTTTCGGCCTGGTTCGCGGGAGCATGCGCGTGAGCGCGGGGTCGCGGTCGACGAAGTGATGCTTGAGCGCGGCCGCCGTATGCACAAAGACCAGGACGAACAGGGTGAAGTTCAATGCCACGTGCGTCGCCTTGAGCACGCCGGCCAGCGCCTTGTCATTGGGCACCAGGTCAGGCAGCGGGACCAGGCCCAGGTAGACGACCTGCACGCCGGTCGCCGAGCTGTACAGCCACCCGGATACCGGGATCGCCAGCAGCAGCGCGTACATCAGCACCTGCGTCACCTCCGCGGCCCGGCGCTGCCACTCAGGCATCGCCACGGGCGGCGGGGCCGGATAGACCCAGCGCCAACCAAGCCGCGCGGAAGTCAGGAGGAACACGGTAATGCCGATCCATTTGTGCCAAGCGTACCACTGCAGCTTCCGCGGGATGATCGGCAACGGAACCATCGACAGCCCCAGCGCAACGTTGGCGACAATCAGCACGGCGGTCAACCAATGCAGCGCGATCGCCGCGCCGCTGTAGCGGTCCCCTGTTTCGTCGATCGCCATCGCTCGCTGCGCGCGCACGATACGTTGTAATTCAACGGCAAACAGGCTGTCAACCGGCGTTGTTCCGCGGCAGCCGTTCGGCCCGCACGCGCCAGTATAATGGCGCGAAGCCTTGCGGCGCCATGATGCATCGACTGCGCCCTTCCTGCCCGTCATGCCGACCTTAGTGAGCAACGCCGGATGGCTCGCGCGCAGCCGCGCCGCTGTCTGGCATCCGTGCACACAGATGAAGCTGCACGAGACGCTGCCGCTGGTGCCGATCGCGCGCGGCCGCGGGCCGTGGCTCTACGATTTCGATGGGCGCCGCTATCTCGACGCGGTCGGCTCATGGTGGGTCAATCTGTTCGGGCATGGCCACCCGGCGATCAACGCCGCCATCGGAACGCAGCTCGCCGAGCTCGAGCACGTCATGCTCGCGGGATTTACGCATCGTCCCGTGATCGAGCTTTCGGAGCGGTTGGCCGCGCTCGCGCCCGGGCGATTGGGACATTGCTTCTACGGCTCGGACGGCGCTTCGGCGGTCGAGATCGCGCTCAAAATGAGCTTTCACTACTGGCGCAATCGCGACCGCCCGGAGAAGACTGCCTTCGTCAGCGTTGCGAATGGCTATCACGGCGAGACGCTGGGTGCGCTTGCGGTCACCGATGTCGCGCTGTTCCGCGACGTGTACGCGCCGCTCCTGCGCGACGGCATCACCGTACAGTCGCCGGATGCGCGCCTCGCGGCGCCTGGGGCGTCGGCGCGCAGCCACGCGCTCGGCGCGGCGGCCGCACTCGAGGCGGTCCTGGCGGAACATCACGCGACCGTCGCGGCGCTGATCGTCGAGCCGCTGGTGCAGGGCGCCACCGGGATGGCGATGCACGACCCGGCGTACCTCGGCCGCGCCCGCGAGCTCTGCACGCGTTACGACGTGCATCTGATCGCCGACGAGATCATGACCGGTTTCGGTCGAACCGGCACGATGTTCGCCTGCGAGCAGGGAGAGATAGCGCCGGACTTTCTCTGCCTGTCGAAGGGCATCACCGGCGGCTACCTGCCGCTCTCTGTCGTGCTCACCACGGACGACGTCTACGCGGCGTTCTACGACGACGATCCCGCGCGCGGCTTTCTGCACTCGCATTCGTATACCGGCAACGCGCTCGCCTGCAGCGCTGCGCTGGCAGTGCTCGACCTGTTCCGCGACGAAGACGTAATCGCGCGCAATCGCCAACGCGCGGCCACGCTCGATGCGATGGCGCAGCCGCTCGCGGCGCATGCCAAGGTCCGGAACTTCCGCCACCTGGGCATGATCTGGGCCTTCGAGGTCGCATCGGCGCGGCGCGACTTCTCGCGCTGGTTCTTTGCCGAGGCGCTCGCGCGCGAGTTGCTCCTCCGTCCGATCGGCAATACCGTGTACTGGATGCCGCCCTACGTGCTGGACGACACTGAGATGGCGCTGCTCGCCGAGCGCACCCTGGAGATCGTGGCATGCGCCTGAAGCGCCGAATGACCGGCCCGGCGCTCGCACTCGCGGCGTGGCTCCTGGCGGCAGATGCGGATGCGGCGCTGCCGCCCGCGGTGGCGCGCGCCTTTCTCGAGGAAGGCATTCCGCTGACCGCGGTCAGCGTGTACGTACGCGAAGCCGGAGCGGCGCGTCCGCTCGTGTCCCACCGGCCGGCCAAGCCGATGAACCCGGCCTCGACGATGAAGCTGGTGACGACGTTTGCCGCGCTCGAGCTTCTCGGCCCCGACTATCGCTGGAAGACGGAAGCGTACGCCGACGGTCCACTCGTCGGCTCGACGCTCGAAGGCGATCTCGTGCTCAAGGGGTACGGCGACCCGAAGATCACCATAGAGCAATTTCAGGCGCTGATTGCGGCGCTGCGCACGACCGGGCTCGCGACTATCCGTGGCGACCTCGTACTCGATCGCAGCCATTTCGCGCCTGTCGCGCACGATCCTGCAGCATTCGACGCCGAGCCGCTCAAGCCCTACAACGTCGGCCCCGACGCGCTGCTCGTCAACTTCAAGAGCGTACGCTTCGTATTCGCTCCGAATGCGGCGGGCGACGCGACCGACATAAGAGTCGAGCCTGCGCTCGACAACGTCGCCCTGCGTGGCGCGCCGAAGCTGGTCGCGGGCGACTGCGGCGACTGGCGCTCAGCGCTCAGCGCAAGCTTCGACGATCGCGCCGATGCCGCCGGCGCTACGTTCGGTGGCCGCTACGCCGGTTCGTGCGGTGTGCGCGACTGGTACGTCGCGCTCCTCGACCATCCGCACTACGTATTGGCCATGTTCGCGCGTTATTGGAAGGACACCGGCGGGAACTTCGTCGGCGGCGTGCGCCAAGGCCGTGCGCCGCCGGGAGCCAAACCGATTGCGACGCTGCAGTCGCCGCCCCTGTACGACGCGGTGCGCGACATCAACAAGCTTTCCAACAACGTGATGGCGCGGCAGCTGTTCCTGACCCTCGCAACGACCGCACATGCGCCGCCTGCGACGACGGCGCACGCGGCCGAAGCGGTGCGGCATTGGCTCGCCAAGCGAAAGCTCCCCTTTTCCGAGCTCGTCATGGAGAACGGATCGGGCCTGTCGCGACGCGAGCGAATTGCCGCGCAGAGCATGGCAAGCCTGCTGCTCGCGGCGGATGCAAGCAAGCTGCGCAGCGATTTCGTGAGTTCGCTCGCCGTGGCGGCCACCGACGGCACCGTGCGCAAGCGCTTCGTCGACGACGATGTCGCCGACCAGGCGCTGCTCAAGACCGGGTCGCTCGAGGGGGTGCGCGCGCTCGCCGGTTATGTCTTCGGCCCGGGAGGGCGGCGCTATGTCGTCGTCTGTTTCGTCAATCATCGCAACGCAGGCCGTGCGCAGCGAGCCATGGATCTGCTGGTGGAGCGGGTCTACGCCGGAATGCGCGAGCGAGCGCCGCGATGAGCGGCCTCGTGCTTCTCGACGCGCTAGCAGAAGTTGAGTAGCCCGGGTTGAACGCAGTGAAACCCGGGGCATCATCACGCCGCGTAATTCGTCCCGGGATTCGCGTTGCTCATCCCGGGCTACGCCTCAAACTCGTGTTGCGCGCCTACATTCCCGGCACCGGCTGGCTGTCCTTGAACAAAACGTAACCGCGAATCAGCCGATAGATCACCCAGATCGTCGTCGCGACCCAGATCACGTAACCGATGACCAGCCCGATCAGAATGATCGCGAGCAGCACGAAAATGATCGCCCCGATGCAACCCCACAGCAACGAATACCAGAAAGTGCGTATCAGCCATCGGTAGTGCGAAGCGAGCCACGTGCCCGTCGCCTCGCTGCGTTTCACATAGGCGAGAATGATGCCGATGATGCCGACGATGCCGGACAGCGGCGCGATCAGCGGAAAGCCCGACGACACGAGTCCTATTACCGCGGCGACACCGAACAGCGCGTAGACGACGAGCGTCATCGAGATCAGCGACGCGGATGGTGCCGGATGCGGAGCAGGCGTATCGGTCATTCTTCGGTCTCCCTTGGGTTGCAGTTATGGCCGGCTTCTCTACCGCACCGGCGGAACCAGCCGCAGGCGTCAATCGGGATAACGTCGCCCGTCCTTGTGCGCGCCGTACACGCCGTCCCCGCCATCGCACCATAGCAGATCGTCGTCGGGATAGAACGCGTTATCGCCGTCGATACGGTTGCCGATCTCGAGGTATACCGCGGGTACCGTTCCGCGGTTGACGAAATGGTGCGCGTCGCGCTTGCCCGCTGGATAGCCTGCGCACATGCCCGCGCCCAATGTCTGTTCACCCACCTCGCTGACGAGAACGACTTCACCCGAAAGGACGTAGACAAATTCGTCTTCGAGCGTATGCCAGTGGCGGAGCGCCGACTGCCCGCCGGCGCCGAGCGTGACCCGATTGCTGCCGATCTTCGTGAGACCGCAGGCGTCGCCCAGGCGGCGCTTGACCCGGTCACCCATTCGTGAACGGAACGGTTCCGGATAGCCCGCGCCCCGCACTTCCGGCACGACGGCGGGATCGAGGGCGGGCAGCTTCAGAGGGGGCATGATACTTTTGTCGACTCGTGGCAGCCCGGCTGATTGCGATCGTGCGCGTATGGTACATAATACGCGATCCGGCGCGACGAATGCGCGCCGCCACGCTTACTCCGAAGGGATATCGACATGACTGCCGCAAAATTCGAACGCAGCCGCGACGCCTTGGTCAAGGATTTCACCGACGTACTCTCGGAAGCGGAAACGCTGCTCAAGCAGGCAAGCAAGGAGTCCGGCGAAAGAGCCAGCGATTTGCGCTCGCAGGTCGAAGGCAAGCTGCGCTCGGCCAAGATGCGCCTCCAGGATCTGCAGGACGACGCGATCGACAGCGCCAAAGCCGCGGCTAGGGTCACCGACGACTACGTGCGCGACAACCCCTGGCAGGCGATCGGCGTCGCCGCGGCGGTCGGTTTTCTGGTCGGGCTCGTGGTCAGTCGCCGGTAACGTTCCGTGCCCGAACCCGGCGCAGAGCGGCCCACCGCGGGACTCGCCGGCGCGTTGTCCGGCATGATCGCGACCGCGGTCGCGCTGCTGCGCACGCGCCTCGAGCTCGCCACGGTCGAGTTCGAGGAGGAGCGCGAGCGAATCAAGATCATGTTGGTGCTGATCGTCGGCGCAACGATGTTTGCGTGCTTTGCTCTGGTCACGGTTTCGGTTTGGGTCGTAGCGTGCCTCTGGGAAAGTCATCCGCTGGCGGCGATTGCAGGCGTTGCGATCTTCCATGCTCTGGTTGCAGGCGGCGCGGTGCTCGCCCTCAAGCAGCAGGTGAAGGCGCACGGGCGGCCGTTCGCGGCGACACTCGCGGAGCTGGAACGCGACGCGGACGCGATACGGAGGAAGCCGTGAGCGAATCCCGATGAGCCAATCGCTGCAACAGCTGGCGGCGCGCAAGCAGATCCTGCTCGCGCAGTCGCAACTGCAGCGCATGCAGTTCGCGTTGCACGCTGGCGACGCGCGCGACGCACTGCGCCCCGCCGGCCTCGTGGGTGGCGCGATTGCGCGCCCCGCGGCCGCGATCGCTCTGGTCAGTAC
>JALYSM010000018.1 GCA_030854785.1 Pseudomonadota bacterium | reverse complement strand
GCTGAGCTACAACAGCCCGGAGTGACGATCGGCCGAGAAATACGGCCGATCGTTGCAGCAAACCGTAAAATTATACTGCGCACATTAGCGCGCGCCAAGCGAATGCCACGATAAGGCGCGGCGTTGGACGCACGGACTGGCTTCCATGACCGATACGCGCCATCTCTTCGGATTCCATGCCGTCATCGCTCGCCTGCGCGCGCAGCCGCTAAGCGTGCACGGCGTATATGTTGGAAACGCGCGTCACGATCGTCGCGTTCGCGAACTGATCGAGCGCGCAGAAGCCGCGGGCGTCGCAGTGCACGCTGTCGAGGACGCACGCCTCACCGCGCTGGCCGGAAACGACAAGCATCAGGGCGTCGTCGCCGTCGTCGCCGGAGGCATGCCGCACCAAACGCTCGACGACGTGCTGGAGAACCTAACCGAGCCGCCGTTGCTGCTCGTCCTCGACGGCCTCACCGATCCGCATAACCTCGGCGCGTGCCTGCGCAATGCCGACGCGTTCGGCGCGCACGCGGTCATCGTGCCCAAGGATCGCGCCGTCGGGGTCAACGCGACGGTCGCCAAAGCAGCGTCCGGTGCGGCGGATACCGTGCCGGTGATCACCGTGACCAATCTCGCGCGCACGCAGCGCGATCTGAAGGCGCGAGGCGTCTGGCTGCTCGGCGCGGACACGGGCGGAGCCGAGAGCCTGTTCGACGCCGATCTCACCGGGCCCGTCGCGTGGGTGCTCGGCGCCGAAGGCACGGGGCTGCGGCGGCTCACGCGCGGGTTGTGCGATCGCATCGTCAGCATACCCTTGCTCGGCACGGTTGAATCGCTGAATGTTTCGGTTGCGGCGGGAATCTGCCTGTTCGCAACGCGGCAACAGCGAGTGGCGGGCGCGCCGCGGTGACGCGCCACAGCGCGCACGACCGGTTGGATTTCCGCGGCGGGTTGGACTAGGATTACCGCACAAAGGCTTGGCACCGCGCTAGCATCAGCCCGCAGCTCGAGGCGATATTCGAGGCGCTGGGTCAGCCGACCGAGTAGGCGCGCGCGTCGCCGCTGCGGTTCTACCGCAAAGGAAGATCTTCATGGCGACCGACAAGTATCGGGTCGAGCACGATCTGCTCGGCGACCGGCAGGTTCCGGCGGACGCGTATTACGGCGTGCACACGCTGCGTGCGATCGAGAACTTTCCGATCACGGGCACGCCGATCTCGATCTATCCCGATCTGATCCGCGCGCTCGCCTGCATCAAGCAGGCCGCAGCGATCACCAACCAAGAGCTGGGCCTCCTCGACAAGGAGCTTACCGGCGCCATCGTCAAGGCCTGCGAGGAGATCCGCGCCGGCAAGTTGCACGAGCATTTCGTCGTCGACGTCATCCAGGGCGGCGCGGGCACGTCGACCAACATGAACGCAAACGAAGTCATCGCCAACCGCGCGCTGGAGCATCTCGGGCACCCGCGGGGAGAGTACAAGTATCTGCATCCCAACGAGCACGTCAACATGAGCCAGAGCACCAACGACGTGTATCCGACCGCGCTCAAGGTGGCCGCGTATTTCGGCATCTTCCGGCTGGTCGACGCGATGGCGGTGCTGCGTCGCGCATTCGAGGTCAAGGCGGACGAATTCAAGGATGTGCTCAAGATGGGCCGCACCCAGCTGCAGGACGCGGTGCCGATGACGCTGGGCCAGGAATTCTCGACCTACGCCATCATGCTGGGCGAGGATGAGGATCGGCTCAAGGAAGCCGCGCTCTTGATCCGCGAGATCAACCTGGGCGCCACGGCGATCGGTACGGGCATCAACGCGCATCCCGATTACGCGAGCGTGGTCTGCCGCCGGCTCACCGAAATTACCGGCACTCCTCTCATCACGGCGCCCAACCTCGTCGAAGCGACGCAGGATTGCGGCGGGTTCGTGCAGCTCTCGGGCGTGCTCAAGCGCGTTGCGGTCAAGCTCTCCAAGACCTGCAACGACCTGCGGCTGCTCTCCAGCGGCCCGCGCGCGGGCTTGGGCGAGATCAACCTGCCGCCGATGCAGGCCGGATCGTCGATCATGCCCGGCAAGGTCAATCCGGTGATACCGGAGGTCGTCAACCAGATCGCTTTCGAGGTGATCGGCAACGACGTCACGGTGAGCTTTGCCGCCGAGGGTGGGCAGCTGCAGTTGAACGCCTTCGAGCCGATCATCGCCCACAGCCTGTTCAAGAGCATCACGCATCTGCGCAACGGCTGCCTCACGCTCGCCGAGCGCTGCGTCAAGGGCATCACCGCCAACCGCGAACGGCTGCGTTCGTCGGTCGAACACTCGATCGGCATCGTCACCGCGCTTAATCCGTACATCGGCTACGCCAACGCGACCGAAGTCGCGCAGCAGGCGCTGGCGACGGGTAAAAGCGTCTACGATCTGGTCCTGGAGAAGAAGCTGCTGTCGAAGGAAAGGCTCGACGAGATACTCCAGCCCGATGTGCTGACCAGACCGCGGCCACTCCTCGCCGCCCGCGAATAGCGGGCAGCGGTTGCCTTGGAGGGCGGGTGCGGCTAGCATTGGCGCATCCCAAGCGCGCGGCCGCGCGTCAAGAAACCCCGTCGAGGAGACCATGTTCAACCACCGCTTTGCAAGCCCGAATCCATTGCTTCGAGCCGCCCTCATCGCCAGCCTGCTTCTATCCAGCTCCGCAGCGCTGGCGAAGGGCACATTGGTCTACTGCTCCGAAGGCAGCCCCGAAGGTTTCCAGCCGCAATTCTTCACCACGGGCACCACCTTCGACGCGGTGTCGGTCCCGATGTTCAACCGTTTGATCGAGTTCCAGATTGGCACGACCAACATCGTGCCCGCGCTGGCCGAATCGTGGACGGTTTCGCCCGACGGCAAGACCTATACCTTCAAGCTGCGCAAGGGCGTGAAGTTCCACAGCAACGCCAATTTCAAGCCGACGCGCGACTTCAACGCCGACGACGTGCTCTTCTCCTGGAACCGGATGGCCGATGACAACCATCCCTTCCACAAGATGACCGCCGGCCAGACGTTCTCGTATTACGAAGACATGGGCATGAAGAACATCGTCGATAAGGTGGAGAAAATCGACGACTCGACCGTGCGCTTCAACCTGAAGCGCCCGGAGGCGCCGTTTCTCGCCGACATGGCGATGGACTTCGCGTCGATCCTGTCGAAGGAATATTTCGAGACGATGCAGAAGAAGGGCACGCCGAATGCGGCCGACGTCTATCCCATCGGCACCGGACCGTTCGAGTACGTCAGCTACCAGAAGGACGCGACCATCCGCTACAAGGCTTTCGACCGCTACTGGGGCGGCCGGCCGAAGATCGATAACCTGATCTATTCGATCACGCGCGACGCGACGACGCGCTACGCCAAGCTCAAGACCGGGGAATGCCACGTGATGGCGTTCCCGAAGCCTGCGGATCTCGACGAAATGAAAAAGGACCCGCAGCTCACGGTGTTGCAGAAGGAAGGGCTCAACATCGGCTACATCGCTTTCAACGTCGAGAAGAAGCCTTTCGACAACAAGCTGGTCCGCCAGGCCCTGAACCTCGCGACCAACAAGGACGCGATTCTGAAAGCGGTGTATCAAGGCAACGGCCAGGTCGCGAAGAATCCCATTCCGCCGATCCTGTGGAGCTACAACAACGCGGTGCAGGACTATCCCTACGATCCGGCCAAGGCGAAGCAGTTGCTGGCGCAAGCGGGCTTGACCGGCGGCTTCGAGCTCGAGCTCTGGTATCTGCCCGTCACCCGGCCATACAACCCGGACGGCAAGCGGATGGCCGAGATGATCCAGGCCGATTGGGAGAAGGTGGGCATCAAGGCCAAGCTGTTGACTTATGAATGGGCCGAATATCGCAAACGAGCGAAGGGCGGCGAGCACACGGTGATTATGTTCGGCTGGTCGGGCGACAACGGCGACCCCGACAATTTCTTCGTGCCGCTGCTGGGTTGCGAGGCTGTCAAGGGCGGCGGCAACTCGGCGCGCTGGTGCAACAAGCCGTTCGAGGACCTGATCATCAAAGCCGCGCAGACGCCCAAGCAGGCCGACCGTGCCAAGCTCTACGAGCAAGCGCAGGTCATTTTCAAGGAAGAGGCGCCGTGGATCACGCTGGCGCACTCGATCCGCTTCGACCCCCTGCGCAAGGAAGTGAAGGGCTACAAGATGGACGCCACCGCGCATCACTATTTCGACAAGGCGGAGATAGCCGGCAGCAGAGCCGACCTCGCAGCGAAGTGACGCATTTGTCCAAGAGCGTGCGGGCTAGCCCGCGCGTGATTGGAAACAAATGCGTCATCCCGGGCGAGCGCGGCAGCACGAGGCCCGGGATCCAGTGTCGTTAGGTCGAGCGCGCGAGCGCGAGGCCCGGGATCCAGTATGTTTAGTCCCGACGATCACCGCGGACTTGGGTCCCGGCCCGCGCCGGGACGACCCATCGAATCACGCTACTATGGCGAGCTTGCCGTTGCGTAACATGACGTAGCGGCCGTTTAGCATGCTCGCCTTCATCCTTCGCCGCGCGGCGCTGATCGTCCCGACGTTCATCGGCGTGACGCTGCTGGCGTTCGCGTTGATCCACCTGATCCCGGGCGATCCGGTCGAGAACCTGTCGGGCGAGCGCGGCATGGATCCGGCGCGGCGCGAGCGCCTGCTGCGCGAATTCGGGCTCGACCGGCCGCTGCCGGTGCAATACGCCGAGTACATCGCCCAGGTGGCAAGAGGCGATCTCGGGACGTCGCTCACCACGCACGAACCCGTGCTCGGCGAATTCCTGACGCTTTTCCCCGCGACGATCGAGCTCGCGTTTTTCGCGATGCTGTTTGCGGTAGCCCTTGGTCTGCCCGCGGGCATCCTCGCCGCACTCAAGCGCAACACGGTCGCCGACTACGCG
>JALYSM010000011.1 GCA_030854785.1 Pseudomonadota bacterium | reverse complement strand
GTTCTGCACCGCGGCGACGAACTTCTTCGCGTGCAGGGGATCCACGCGCGAGTCGTATTCCCCCGCCGTGACGAGCGTTGGCGGAAAGCTCACGCCCTCGCGGATGTTGTGGTACGGCGAGTAGCGCAGCAGGTACGCGAAGTCTTCGGCCTTGTCGGGATCGCCGTATTCCGCGATCCAGTAGCGCGCAATCAGAAACTTGTGGAAACGCAGCATGTCGAGCAGCGGCACCGCGCATAGCGCGGCGTTGAACAGATCCGGGCGTTGCGTGAGCATCGCCCCGATCAAGAGGCCGCCGTTGCTGCCGCCGCCGACCATCAACCGGTCGCGCGTCGTGTACTTCTCGCGCGCCAGCCACTCGGCAGCAGCGACGAAGTCGTCGAAAGTAATCTGTTTGTTGGCGAACTTGGCAGCGTCGTGCCAGCGCTCGCCGTATTCGTCGCCGCCGCGGATGCCGGCGTCGGCGAGAATCCCGCCACGATTGATGAACGTCGCCCAGCTACGGACATAATCGGGGCCGATGCCGACGTTGAACCCGCCGTAGCCGTGCAGAAACACCGGGTTCGAGCCGTCCAGCTTGAGGCCCTTGCGATACGACAGGAACATCGGGACGCGCGTGCCGTCCTTCGACGCGTAGAACACGAGCTTCGATTCGATCTGCGTGGTATCGAGCGGCGGCTTGTCTTCCCACAGCAGCGACCAGGCGAGCGTCTTACCGTCGATCTGGTAGAGCCGACCCGGGGCCGTGAAGGTCGACAGCGTGGCGTAGACGACGTTCTTGTCGATGTCGTAGGCGCTGGCGCTGACATTGCCCAACTCGGGCAGCGGTAGGTCGCGCACGCGCTCGCCGGAGAGGTCGTGCACCCACACGCGCGTCAGCACGTCCTTCTTGTCGCGGACGAGCAGCCAGTCGCTCGTGACGTCAACGCCGTCGAGCACGGTTTCCTGCTCGGGCCACAGCACGTGCCAGCGGTCGAACTCCGGCGCGTCGTAGCTCGCGGCCATCAGCTTGAAGTTCGGCGCATGGTCGTTGGTGATGACGTAGATCCGGTCCTTGCGGAAGTCGCCGCTGGCGCGGAACTCCTTGCTCGTGTAAATCGTCTGGGGCTCGGCGCTCGAGCCCACCGGTCGGATGCGGATGGTGTTCGAGTAGAAGTCGCCGGTCTCGAACACCGTGACCTCGGCTTCCTCCGGCTCGTACACCGAGCACCAGTCCTTGGCGTCGGTCATCGCGATCAGGAGCTCGTCGTTTTTCGGATCGTCGCCGAACCGGTGACGGTAGCAGCGCTGCGGCTCCTGCCGCTCGATCGACTCCTTCGTGCGTGGCGTCACGAAGGCATAGCGTTCGTCGCGCGCCCAATGGAAACCTTCGACCCCGGGCAGCAAGGGGCCGATCTGCTCGCCCGTTCGCGTGTCGATGACGCGATAGTCGGTGATCTCGGAGCCGCGGCTGTAGGTCGCGACGGCGGCACGGCTTGCGTCGCGATTCAAGACGAATGCGCCGACGCTGGTCTTGCCGGATGGGTCGAGCGCGATCGGATCGAACAGCAGCAGCTCGCGTCCGTCTAGCCGCGTATACACCTTGGCCTGCTCTTCGCCCTTGCGCGTGCGATAGAAGAATTCCCGGCCCTTCTTGAAAAACGGCGGCTGCGTGATATCGCGATCGAAATAGGCGGTGAGCTCGTCGTGCAGCCCGGCAACCGGCGGCGCGTTCGACTCGAGCCAGGCGAGCGTCGCTTCGTGTTGGCGTTTCGTCCACGCCTGCACTTCCGCGCTTTTGCCGTCCTCTAGCCAACGATACGGATCGGTGAGCTTGACGCCGTGGATGGCGTCGACGACGGGACGCGCCGGCGTGCGCGGCGGATCGAACGGCGGTGCGGCGACGGCAAGCGTGCTCGCCACGATCAGCAATAAACCGGCGCCTTCACGGACGCGGCGAAGCAAGGAGTGCATGATCGAGCGTTCCTTAGTCTGTGCAGCTTCACTGGAACTCCGGGCCGGGCTCGCGCGCGAGCAGCGTTTCGACGGCGCGCCGCGGCGGCAGGTCTTCGTAGAGTACGCGGTAGACGGCGTTGCAGATGGGCATGTCCACGCCCGAGCTGCGGAAGAGGGCGTGCACGTCCCGTGCCGCGGCGACGCCTTCGGCCACGTGCCCGAGCTCGCTCAGGATCGCGGACAGTGGTTGCCCCTTGGCCAGCGCGAGCCCGACGCGGCGATTGCGCGACAGGTCGCTGGTGCAAGTCAGCACCAGATCGCCCAGGCCCGCGAGACCCATCAGCGTTTCGCGCTTGCCACCGAGTGCCGCGGACAGCCGCCCCGTTTCCGCGAGGCCGCGCGTGATCAGCGCGGCGCGCGCGTTGTGGCCGAAGCCCAGGCCGTCGCTGGCCCCGGCAGCGATTGCGAGCACGTTCTTGACCGCGCCGCCGACCTCAACGCCGGTGATGTCATCGCTGACGTAGACGCGCAACGTCTCGCCGCGCAATCGCCGGCCCACTTCTTGGGCCGCGAACGCATCGGTCGCCGCCACCGCAACCGCGGTCGGCAGGCTGCGCGCCACTTCCTCGGCAAAGCTGGGGCCCGAGATCACGCCAATCGATGCCGGCCACAGCGGCGCGACGATGCGATGCGCAAGTGCCACGCCGCGCGCATCGTGCGTGGCGACGAAACCCTTGCCCAGCCAGAAAAGCGGCGGCCAACCTCGAAAGTCGCGAAGCGACTCAGATGTCTCCCCTCTCCCCCGGGGAGAGGGGCGGGGGTGAGGGGCCCGATCGCGCGCCAAGGCGACGACCTCGATTAGAGCGCCGATCGGCGTCGCGACGAGGAGCAGCGACGCGCCGGCGAGGCTCTCCTGCAGATCTGCGCTGACAGTGACTGCCGAGTCCAATGCGACGCCGGGAAGATAGCGCTTGTTTTCGCGTGTCGTCGTCAGCGCGCGAACTTGGCCGGGATCGCGCGCCCACAGACGGATCGACGGCGCCGAGGGGGTTCGGGCGAGATGCACCGCCAGCGCCGTGCCCCACGCGCCGGCGCCAAGAATCGCAACGGTATCCATCTCGGCACGCCCAGCGGATCACAGACCCCAGACCTGCTGGATACGTACGTATCCCACCTGCCCGTCGCGATGCCTTACTTTGGCCCACCCGGGCGTCGTGGTCACGTGGGCGGGATCGACGAGATCGAGCAGGACGTTCTGCTCGGCCTTGAATACCAGCGGCGCGGATGCTTCGGGATTGACGAGCACATCGGCCACCGCCGCGCGCACCATGAGCACCCGCCTCTCGCCGACCGACTTCTTCTCGATCCAGGCAACCGTGCCGCTCGCATCGCGAACCTTGAGCCAGCCCTCGACGCTGACGATAACCTCGAGCGGATAATCGCGGCCCAGCGCGTAGAGCGGCTTGGCCTTGACCGATGGCGCGTCATAAAGCGCGGCCACTTCGATCGTCGAGCGGAATTCCGCAGCGGCAGCCCCGCCGGAAAGGGCCAGCAACACCGCCAGCGAGCCGAGGCCGAGCTTCGCCATGCCCGACTCGCGTCAGGCCTTAAGCCTGCGCGGGCGCGGCCACCTGCGGCTGCTGCATGCTCGCCAGCTGCTGCTGGTAGAGCACCTCGAAGTTGATCGGGTCGAGATGCACCGGGGGAAATCCCGCGCGGGTGATCGCGTCGGCAATTGCCTCGCGTATGTAGGGGAAAAGGACGGTCGGACAGTGAATTCCGAGAATCGGCTGGATATCCGACGGCGGCACACCTTCGATCCTGAATATGCCGGCCTGCGCCGCCTCGACCAGGAAGAGCGTCTTGTCGCCTGTCTTGGCGGTCACGGTGATGATGAGCACGCACTCGAAGACGCCCTCGTCGATCTGCTCGCCGCGGCTGCGCAGGCTGACCTCGACCTGCGGCGATTCCTGGATCGTGAACGATTGCGGCGCACCGGGGTTTTCGAGCGAGAGATCCTTGACGTAGATCTTTTCGATCTTCAGCGTCGGTCCGGCGGGAATTTGCGGTTCGGCCATGCGGAGTCCTGATTGAAATCTGGAGGGCGAAACCGTTAATTATACCGCAGCCCGGACCCGCGGTTGGTTGCGTGCTTTAGGCCGGCTCACCTGCGGCCTCCTAGCACCGCGCGGCGAGCAGCACGGTCGCGCGTCGGCCGCAGCCGCCTCGGCCTCCTTGCCAGCTAGCGCAAGGTGAATTGCATCGTGTCGTCCTCGCCGCGGTCTCGCGCGGCTAACAACGGACCGAGCTTGCCCGCGCGATCGAGCGCGACCAGATCATCGTACCCACCGACGTGGAGCGCGCCGATGTATATCTGCGGGACCGTGCGGCGCCCTGTCTTCTGCATCATTTCCTGCCGGCGCGCGGGCTCGAGGTCGACGCGCACCTTGGCGATGTCCGCCACGCCTTTCGCGCGGAGCAGCCGCTCTGCCTGGACGCAGAACGGACAGATCGCCGTCGCGTACATGATGATCGTTGCCATTACTGCGTGGCGCCGCAGGCGCGCGTTAAGTTTCCCCTCCGAGCGGGAGTCGGGCTAGGGTGAGGGCATGAGCGCACCGCGAATGAGCGTCTCAAGCGCCCTTCTCGATCGGCAACCCGGCATCGCTCCAGGCGCGCAGGCCTCCGCGCAGCGTGTAAACCTCGGCGAAGCCGAGCTTGGTCAGCGCGGAAGCGGCCATG
Source organism: Pseudomonadota bacterium (assembly GCA_030854785.1). GTDB lineage: Bacteria > Pseudomonadota > Gammaproteobacteria > Burkholderiales > Casimicrobiaceae > PALSA-1003. The sequence goes on along the minus strand of JALYSM010000011.1, from coordinate 17,972 downwards.
CGACTGCGCTGACCGCGGTCGCAATAGGCGATGACCGGACGCCCCGTCATTTTTTTCAGCTCGTGGCCTCGGCTCGCGAGCTGCGACTGCGGCAAATGCACTGCGTTGGGCACCCGCCCACCTTCGTATTCCTTTGTCTCGCGCAGGTCGAGCATCAATGCATTGCGCCGATTGATGAGCTGTGTGGCCTCCATCGCTCCGACTTCGCGGACCGCCGACCAGCGGCGCCCGATCATCGGCCACAGAAGCATTCCGCCGGATACGATCATGACCAGGATCAGCGGCCAATTGTTCTCGAGAAATCGCAGGTCCATCGCAGTTTTTCGTGCAGTCATGCGCAGCAGCCGAAATGATAGCGTAGTCTCGAGCGTGATCGGTCGCGGTATGACTGCGGGAACTATCGTGCCGCCGCGCCGGTCGATGGCAGGTTAGCGCGACGCGAGACGCTTCGACCGGCCGCGCGTCTGCGGCTGCAGGCTGCAGGCTACATATGCCGCTCGAGGCCGCCGCCGGTCGGTTCGCCACCGCCGCATGGCGTGTCGGGCAGTCGCTATCCTGCTCATGGTCGCGGTTCGCAGCTCAAAGGCACCATGGACCAGTGCGACGCGTCGATCGAGGAAGCCCTGAAATCGCAGACGGTGCTGGCCTTCCAGGGTTGCGAGCTGGAAAACGGGCGTATAATTTGATGCAGAGAAGAGTCTTGCGGTCCGCGCCCGCGGATCGCCGTACTAGAAAGAAGGAATCGCGATGCGTGACGGCTGGAAGAAGGCAGGATTGATCGGTCTGGGAGCAGTGCTCGGGCTGTTGCTGAGCCTGAATTTCTCGGCGATGGCGGAAAAGGAAGCCAGGCTGCCGATCCCTTATGACGATCTGCAGCTTTTCTCGGCCGTTTTTGGCCGGATCAAGAGCGATTACGTCGAGACGGTTTCCGACGACAAGCTGATCCGTGAGGCGATCAACGGCATGGTCCACGGGCTCGACCCGCACTCGGACTTCCTCGACGCCGATGCATTCCGCGAACTGCAGGTGTCGACACAGGGCAAGTTCGGAGGACTCGGCATCGAGGTCGGCGTCGAAGACGGAATCATCAAGGTGATCTCGCCGATCGAGGACACGCCGGCGTTTCGCGCTGGAGTCAAGGCGGGCGACTTGATCGTCAAGATCGATGACATCGCAACCCGCGGTATGGCGCTCACCGACGCGGTGCAGAAGATGCGCGGCAAACCCGGCACGCAGATCGTGCTCACCGTTGCCCGCAAGGAAATCGATACCGCGCTGACCTTCACATTGACGCGCGAGGAAATCGTCGTCAAAAGCGTGAAGTACAAAATGATCGAGCCTGGTTACGGCTACATCCGCATCCGCCAGTTCCAGGAGCGTACCGGTGAGGATCTCGCCAGGGCGATCAAGGATCTGTACAAGCAAGGCGAGCTCGTTGGCCTGGTGCTCGACGTGCGGACCGACCCGGGCGGACTGCTGCCGACCGCGGTCGGCGTCTCGGCCGCTTTCCTGCCGAGGGACGCGCTGGTCGTCTATACCGACGGCCGCACGCCCGATGCGCGCATGCGCCTTTCCGCGAGCAAGGACAACTATCTGCGCAGCCGGGGCGAAGACTACCTGCGCGATCTTCCTCCCGCGATCAAGACGGTGCCGATGGTCGTGCTCGTCGACGGCGGCACTGCGTCGGCGTCGGAGATCGTCGCCGGCGCGCTCCAGGATCACAAGCGTGCGGTCGTGATGGGCATGCAGACTTTCGGCAAGGGTTCGGTGCAAACCATCCTGCCGCTCGGACACAACACCGGGCTCAAACTCACCACGGCACGCTACTACACGCCGAACGGCCGCTCGATCCAGGCGAAGGGAATAGAGCCCGACGTCGCGGTCGACGATGGGCGCGACTCGCCCAACCGCCTGCGCGAAGCCAATCTCGACCATCATCTGCAGACGCCTGCTATGGGTGCACCGGGCGATGCGGCGCTCAACATGAAGGGCAAGACCGCGGTCGCGCCGCCCGTCGCCAAGAACGAAGGCAGGGCCGTGGCAAAGGTCGATCCCGACTCGCTGTCGCCGCGCTTCGAGTTCGGCGCAACCGACGACTTTCAGCTGAACCAGGCGCTCAACCAGTTGAAAGGCCGGCCCGTGATCGCATCGAGCAAAGCGGTTGCGGCGCAAGCGAAGTCGCAGTAGCCACGCCGCCGGAAGTCCATCCCGAGAACGCCCGGCTCGTCCGGGCGTTCTCGCCTTCTGCTGCACTCCATGGATGACACGCAACTCCTGCGTTACAGCCGGCACATCCTGCTCTCCGAGCTCGGTGTCGACGCGCAACAGCGGTTTGCCGAGTCGCACGCGCTCATCGTCGGCATCGGGGGGCTGGGCAATCCCGTCGCGCAATTTCTCGCCGCAGCGGGCGTCGGCACTCTGACGCTGATCGACGCCGATCGTGTCGATCTCACCAATCTCCAGCGGCAGATCCTCTTCGATACCGCCTCCGTCGGCCGAGCGAAGGTAGAAGCGGCGGCCGCGCGCATCGCTGCCGTCAACCCCGACGTCCGCGTGGTGCAGCTCGCCGAACGCGTGGGTCTGGACGCGCTCGCGCCGCTGGCGGCAGCCGCGGACGTCGTGGCCGACTGCACGGACAACTTCGCGACCCGCCACGCCATCAACCGCGCCTGCGTCGCGGCAATGAAGCCGCTCGTGTCCGGCGCAGCGATCCGATTCGACGGCCAGATCGCGGTCTTCGACGCCCGCGACCCCGCGAATCCCTGCTACCACTGCCTGTTCGGCGAGAGCGACGAGTTCGAGGAAACGCGCTGCGCGACGATGGGCGTCTTTGCCCCGCTCGTGGGCATCGTCGGCGCAACGCAGGCAGCGGAAGCCTTGAAGCTGCTCGCACGAGCCGGCCGTTCGCTCGCCGGAAGGCTGCTCCTTATCGACGCCTTGACGATGGAATGGCGCGAGCTGCGCGTGGTCAAGGATCCGGCGTGTCCGGTGTGCGGCAAGGCGGCGCGGTGACGGACGCGGCGAGCGCTTCCGCGCGACGCGCATTCCTTGCGCGCACACTCGCCGCCGCCGTGTGGCCGGCGATTGCGACGCTCGCGCACGCGGTCGAAACGAAGCTTCCCAAAGCGGACTGGCAGGCGATCAGGAAGGTGATCTCGCAGCAGCTCGCTGCGCTGCGGGCCGAAGACGGCGAGCGCGCCTTCTCTTATGCGAGCCCGGGAATCCAGGGCCAGTTCGGCAACGCACAGAGGTTCATGGCGATGGTCCGGGGCGCCTATTCGCCGCTTCTCGTTGCCCGTTACACCGAGTTCCTCGAGGGCACAGTCATCGACGGCATGGTCGTCCAGCCGCTGCGGCTGATCGCGCCGGACAACACGGTCCTGGTCGCGCTCTACACGGTGGAGAAGCAGGGCAGCGGTCGCTGGCGCATCAACGGCTGCAGGTTGGCGCCGTCGACGGTACAAGCCGCGTAGCAGGCGGGCGCAGAACTGCTGCGCGACGCGCCTGCTCGCCACGCTCTACACCACCCTGCTACGGAGATTTTTTTCCGTGTTATCCGAAGAAAAACTTGCGCTGCGTCTCCCAGTATTCCTGCGGAAGACGCTTGAATCCCGACTTCGCGAACAGCGCCCAGCGCCCGAGCACGAAGGCGAGCAACGCGTTGGCCTCGGTCACGGGATCGCCCGTCCACGCGCCGCCTGCCTGCGCGATCTTGAACGCCTGCCGCAACGCCGCCTCGACACGCTCGTAGAGCTGGTTCATGCGAACCTGCAGCCGCTCATCCTCGTTCACCAGCGCATCGCCGATCAGTACGCGCGTCATGCCGGGATTCTTTTCCGCGAATCCCAGCAGTACCGAGACGATCTGCGCCGCCTGCGCGACGCCGTCGGTCGTATCGCTGGTGATGCGGTTGACGAGCGAGAAAAGCGTCGACTCGATGAACTCGATCAAGCCTTCGAACATCTGGGCCTTGCTCGCGAAATGGCGGTAGAGCGCGGCTTCCGACACGTCCAGCCGTGCCGCGAGAGCCGCGGTCGTGATCTTTTCGCCGCGCGGATTCTCGAGCATCGCTGCCAGCGTCTGCAGGATCTGCAGGCGGCGTTCGCCGGGCTTGGTCGCCATCGAGATGCTCCTTCGCGCTCCTCAACCTGCCTTGATCATCGTGCCCACGCCCTCGTTCGTGAGCACTTCGAGCAGCAACGCGTGTTCGACCCGGCCGTCGATGATATGCGAGCTGTGCACGCCGTTTTTCACCGCCTCGAGCGCGGAGCCTATCTTGGGCAGCATGCCACCCTGAATCGTGCCGTCGGCAAGCAAACCTTCGATTTCGCTCGCGGTCAGGCCGGTGAGCAAAGTGCCATCCTTATCGAGCACACCCACCGTGTTGGTCATCAGCACCAGCTTTTCCGCCTTGAGCGTCTCGGCAAGCTTGCCGGCCACGAGATCGGCGTTGATGTTGTAGGCTTCGCCGTCCCTGCCGACGCCGATCGGCGCGATCACCGGCACGAAGTCGCGGGAGTCGAGGAGCTGGATCAGCTCCGGATCGATGCGTTCGATGTCGCCGACCAGCCCGATGTCGACGAGCTCGCCATCGCTGATATCGCTCTTGAGCAGCATCTTGCGGGCATGGATGAATGCCCCATCCTGGCCCGTCAGGCCGACGGCCCGGCCGCCGTGCTGGTTGATCAGGCCGACGATCTCCTGGTTGAGCTCGCCCAGTACCATTTCCACGACGTTCATGACCTTTTCGTCGGTGACGCGCATGCCCTGGCGAAACTCGCTGCGGATGCCCATCGTCTTCAGCAGCTCGCCGATCTGAGGTCCTCCCCCGTGCACGATGACCGGGTTCATGCCGACCAGCTTCAGCATCACGACGTCGCGAGCGAATCCTGCCTTGAGCGCCGCCTCGGTCATCGCGTTGCCGCCGTACTTGATGACGATCGCCTTGTCGTGGAAGCGCTGAATGTAGGGCAGCGCCTCGGCCAGAATCTGCGCTTTGAGCGCAGCGGAGGCGGCCTCGAGGGGCATGGCGGGGGCGTCGCTTCGGTTGCAGCTCAGGTTGCGACGATTCTACCCGATCGTGCGCAAACGGAGTAACCGCGCCACTTTGTGGACAAGTAAGCCCTGACTGGCAGCGTCGAGCAGGTTTGTAACCGTCAAGGCGCTTTGGTATCTTCCGCGGATGCAGGACGTGCCGCCGGACGCCATCGACACAAGTCTCGTGCCGCCCTGGCTGGGCATCGCCGTCACCGGCGTGCTATGAGACTCGCGCTCATCCGCCAGAGCTACACCCCCTATCGCGGCGCGGAGCGGTACTTCGAAGCAGCGCTCGAGGCGCTTCTGGAGCGCGGCATCGCGATCACGCTGTACACGCGGCAGTGGCCGCAGACGCAACTGCAGTTGATCGAGCCCGTACTCTGCGACCCGCCTTATGTCGGTCGTCTTTGGCGCGACTGGAGTTTCGCCCGTTCGGTCTGCGGCAAGATCGCAAGACATCCGCCGGAGCTCGTGCAATCGCACGAGCGGCTCCTATGCTGCGACGTCTATCGCGCGGGTGACGGCGTGCACCAGGTTTGGCTCGAGGAGCACCTGCGCGACGCGTCTCCGCTCACGCGCCGCACGATCGAGTGGAGTCCGTACCACCGTTACGTCTTGGAGATGGAGCGGCAGCTCTACGCAAGCCCGGCGTTGCGCGCCGTAATATGCAGCTCGAAGATGGTCCGAGACGAGGTTCGCGATCGCTTCGGCGTCGCCGAAGACAAGCTTCACGTCATCTACAACGCCGTCGACAGCGACGTCTTCTCGCCGCAATTGGGACACCATCGCGCGGCGGTGCGCGGCAAACTCGGCGTGCAGGAGGGCGCGACCGTGTTTCTCATCTGCTCCAGCCACGTGCGCGAGGGCGTCGCCAGGGCGATCACCGCACTGGCGCGCCTCCCCCGCGACACTTATCTCCTCGTCGTCGGTCCGGACAAGGCACGCGGACACTACAAACGCCTGGCGCAGCAGCATGGCATCGCGGATCGCGTCGCGTTGCTCGGCCCGCAGGAGGATCCGCGTCCGTTCTACGGTGCCGCCGACGCGTTAGTGCTGCCAACCCTGTACGACGCCTGCCCGAACGCCGTGCTGGAGGCGATGGCGTGCGGCCTGCCGGTCGTGACCAGCACCAAATGCGGCGCGGCGGAGCTCGTCGTGGAGAACGACGCCGGCTTCGCGTGTCCTGCGCGCGACATCGATTCGCTCGCCTGGCACATGATGACGCTAACCGATACCGCCGCACGGGCGACGCTCGGTGGGCGCGCCCGCGAAGCAGTGTTGTCGCTGACGCCTCCGGCGCTGACGCTGCAACTCGTCCTGCTGTATCGCGATCTTCTCGCCGCCGCGCACGCGGCGCTGCCCGCGCGGCACTGAGCTTACCCATCGGTCGGGGAGCGAGTGCTGTTGCGCTCAGGCTGCAACAATGGTGAGCCGCTCCTCGACCGCGCGCCAGACCAAATCGATTGACAACGCGAACATGCAGCGCGCCTCGGGACATTGTCCCGCGCCGGTGCCGTAAAAACGCTCGCAACGGCGCAGCCACGCAACTTCGCGTTTCATGGTAATCGCCTGGTCCCTGCACGGAAAATCGGGGATCGTCAGCGCGGTGAACGCGCTGTCGCGCCAGAAGTCGCCGGGGCCGGACAACAACGCCGAGCCGGGTCCGAACAGCGCGACCGTCGGAACACCAACGAGTCGCGCCAGATGGGCGATCCCGGTATCAGGGCACACGAGCAGGCCGGCGTTCGCCAGCAATTGCCATAGCTGAGGCAGCGAGAGCGTGCCCGGATATCGCGCCCATGCGCGCGCCGGATCGATCGCATCGAGCAGATGTTCCTCTGCCTGTCCGGTCGTGAGCACGATGCGGTAACCCAATGCCTCGAGCCGTTGGCCCAGCGTGCGCCACCGGGCTCCGGGCCACTGCTTGAGCGGTGTGCTCGCGCCTGCGTGCAGGACGCAGAAGGGCGCGCGCGGCATTTCGAATGCCGGCGTAGGCGGGGCGGGCCAGTTCTCCACTCGGTAACGGCCGGGCGGCGGACCGTCGACGAGGCCGGCGACGAGGTCACCCCACGCCGTTGGCACTGCGGGATACGGCCGGAGTTCGTCGACGGGCCAATCCTTGTAACGAGGACTGTCGCCGGCAAACGCGACGATCCAGCGGCTGTCGAGGGCGCACGCGAGCCACGAAAAACGGTTATCGGAGGGAATAAGGGCAAGATCGAAACCTGCTTCCGCCCGGAGCGCAGAGAGCGTCGTCGCGTCGCGCGGATCGTACGGCACGGCGCGAACGCCGTAGGGATGAGTCGCGTAAAGCCCGGCGTACGGCACGGGGCAGGTCATGATCACTTCGGCACTCGGCCAGCGTTCGCGGCACTTGGCGAGGAGCGGCGATAACATGATCGTGTCGCCGAGCAGCAGATGATGGGCAATGAGCACGCGCCGCGGCGAGATGGGGGCTTGGTAGCGGCCTTTCCTCAGCCTTCCGGCGATCAGTCGCCCCCCGGCGAGCGGAAGCATCACTGCGCGTGACCAGGCGCGGCTTTTCATCGGTCACGCCACCGCGGCCAGGGCAACGAGTTGGCCCAGAGACTCGTCGAGAACGACCAGTTGCAGCAACTGCTCGGCCAGACCTGCCTCGCCGCTTCGCCAGGCGGCAACGAACGCCTCGATTCGCTGCCTCGATAATTGGCCCGAGGTTACGGCGGCCAGCCGCTCCCCGAGACCCGCAAGACGTGGCGCCAAGGCGCCTTCGAGCCAACCGGAGAGCGGCGGATTGAAGCCGCGCTTCTTGCGCGCGAAGGGTTTGAGATCGGCGAGCGCGGCCAGCGCCGGGGCCAGGAGCTTTTTCGGCGGCTCTGTGAACCGGACCGACGGCGGCAGACCCAAAACGACCTCGACGAAGCGATGGTCGAGAAAGGGCGCGCGTAACTCGAGCCCGTGCGCCATCGTGCACAAATCGGCCTTGCGCAGAATGTATTCGGGCAGATAGTTGAGCCGATCGATCTCGAGCAGCCCGGCGAGATCCGCGCGTCCGGTTTGCGCGGGCATCCGCCAGTAGTGCGCGGGCGGTGCGGAACCCGGCGCCAGAAACGCGCGTTCCCCCGGCGTGAGGCCCGAAAATCGAAGCGCATACGCCGACCGCCAATCCAGGCGCAGCTCCTCGACGAGGCGCTGCCACCCACTGCCACCGATACCCTCGGGGGCTCGCAGCCACGCGAGGACGAGCCGACGTCGCCACTGCGTGCGCAAGTGTTTGGCGTAGCGTTTGTAACCGCCGAAGAGCTCGTCGCCACCGTCGCCGCCGAGCACCACCTTGACATGACGCGTCGTCTCTCGGGCGAGATACCACGTCGGCACGCTGGACGGGTCGGCGAAAGGCTCGTCGAGATCGGCGACGAGCCGCGGGAAATCCTCGCCGATGCGATCGGAGATCTCGACGGCGAGGTTCGGAAACCCTAAGCGCCGGGCGGCCACGCCGGCCTCGGCGCTCTCGTCGAACGACGTGCCGGTGAACGCGGCAGTGAAGCTCTGCAGCCGGTTGAAACCCATCGCCGCGAGCCGGCATGCAAGCGCGGTCGAATCGATTCCCGAAGAAAGGAAAAGCCCCAGCGGGCGGTCGGCCACGGTACGCATCCGGATCGCTTCGTCGAGTGTCGGCAGCCATGCCCCGGCTGCGGGCTCCGGCCGCCAGTATTCGGATACTTCGACCCGGCCGCTCATCAGGTCGTAGCGCAGGTAATGCGCCGGCGGCAGCCGCGATACGTCGGCAAATACCGTGCGCGGCGCCGGGATCGTGCGATGCGCGAGATACGCGTCGATTCCCTCTGCAGACAGCTTGCGCGCCTCCAGCGGGAGCCAGGGTAGCAGCGCCCGCACCGTCGAGGCGAAGGCGAATCCTTCGGGCCGATGCGAATAGACGACAGGTTTCAGGCCGAGCCGATCGCGGATCACGTAGAGCGTGCGCCGACGCAGATCGCAAATGGCGATCGCGAACATGCCGCGCAGCCGCTCGATGAAGCCGATGCCCCAATGCTCGTAAGCGTGCAGGATGAACTCGGTGTCCGAGCGAGTCCGAAAGCGGAATCCGGCTGCCGCGAGCGTCGCAGCATCGGCGGCCCAGTCATAGACTTCGCCGTTGTAACTTATCCAGACATCGCGCGCGTCGTTGGCCATCGGCTGGTCGGCTTCGGGCCGTGGATCGATAATCGACAGCCGCGTGTGGAGGAGCGCATTGGGCGCCATTGCGGCCGTGGACTGCCAATCCTCGGTCCAGTACGTTACGTGCTCGGCATCGGGTCCGCGCTGTCGCAGCGCCGCGAGCATGCGCTCGACCGTCGCCGGCGCGATGACGCGCGAACCGAAGTATCCGGCGATCCCGCACATCGTCAGTGCACCGCGAGCACGTGACGGAATACAGCCTCCATGCGGTCGAGCATTCGCTCGATGCCGAAATCGCGCTCGGCTCGGGCGCGCGCTGCATGCGCAAATCCGGCTCGAAGTTGTGGTTCGTCGCGTAATCGCGCGAGTCCGGCCGCAAGCGCTTCGGCCGACCGCGGCGCGACGAGCAGTCCGGTGACGCCGTGATCGACCGCTTCCGCAATCGCCCCGACCGGAGTCGAAACGACGGCGACGCCGCAGGCCATCGCCTGCATGATCGCCTGCGGCACGCCTTCCTCGCCGTAGGACGGCAGCGCGAACAGGTCGAGCGCCTGCAGCCACGGAACGACATCGTCTTGCTGGCCGACGAAACGAACCCGGTCCGAGAGCCCGAGTGATCCGACTCGAGCGTCGAGCTTCGCGCGGTATGGGCCGTCGCCGACGACAATGACGCTCCATTCCGCCCACGCCTCGCGGTCCCGGGCGATCGCGTCGAACAAATACTCGTGCCCCTTCCAGTCGCGCAGCGTGGCGACGATGCCGAGCGTGGGTCGCTGTGGCAGCGCGAGCCGCATGCGCGCGTCGTGCGCGTCCCCGGGAACGAAGCGCGCGAGATCGATTCCGGTCGGCACCGACGTCATGTGCTCCAGAGGAATGCGGATGTCGCGCGCGAGCTGGCCACGAAGCGCTTCGCCGGTGGTGACGACATGCGCGGTCGCTCGAGTGTACAACCATCGTGTGCTCGGGTTATTGCCGACGATCGTCGAGACGTGCCGCGTGCGCACCACAGGCGGCGCATCGCCCATCGTCGCGCACGCGATCGCCGTGAGCCAGCTGTCCGTCGAACTGTGGGTGTTGAGTATGTCGATGCGCGTGCGTCGTTTCGCGAGCCAGTGCCGCAGCGCGCGGAGGTCCGGCAGCCGCTTCCGGCGGATGCCCAACGGTACGAGGGGAATTCCCATGCGTTGCGCCACGCCGGCGATCGGCGCCTCCGGCGGCGTGATCAGCGTGACTTGGTGGCCCCGATCCAGCATGCCGCGTGCTTCCGTCAGGATGCGGATCTCCTGCCCGCCCCACCCCGTCGAGTTTTCGGTGTGAACAATCGAGAGCAGCTCCATCGCCTACAGCACGAAAGCGGGCTCATAGCGCGCAAACCAGTGCTCGAGAACGAGCAGCACCCATAGCCGCATCGCGTGGTTCTTGCGGCCGGAGCTATGCTCCTCGAGCAGACGAGCGATCGCGTCCGCCCGGATCAGGCCGCGCCGCTGGAGCCCGGCAGGCCCCAGTGCCTGCGCGATATCGGTCTTGAGCTCCCTGGCCAGCCAGCGGCGCAGCGGCATCATGAACCCCTGCTTGGGGCGATCGATGATGTCCGCCGGCAGATAGCGTTGCGCAAGGCGCTTCAACGCGAGCTTCCCCGAGTCTCCGCTCACCTTGAGCGAGGGCTCGAGCCGCGCGCACCAATCGAAAAATTCGTGGTCGAGGTAAGGCACGCGTGCCTCGAGCGAGTGCGCCATCGTCGAACGGTCGACCTTCGCCAGCAGGTCGTCCGGCAACCAGAGCCGCGCGTCGATGTTCAGCAGATGATCGAGATAGGACGGCGAGTCGCATTCCAGGTAGAAAGCCTCGGCTCGATCGGCAATGCGGGCGGTCGCCGCGTGCCGGAACGAGTCCGTGAAATACTCACGCTGGAGCAAACTGTCGAAGATGTTGGGAATGGTCGTAAAACGCCGCGACCGCGGCACTGCCAGCGCTTTCAGGATGCGGTCGCGTGCGAGGCGGCCGGGCAGCCGCCGCGCGAGCCATGGCAGCGGTGACCCGCGCCCGCCGAGTACGCTCGTAATCCGTTCCTCGCGCAGGCGCTTGACGTAGTTGCTGTAGCCGCCGAACACTTCGTCGGCGCCCTCGCCGGTGAGCACGACGGTGACGTTTCGGCGCGCGTACTGCGCGAGCAGCATGGTCGGCAGCGCAGCCTGGTCGCCGAAAGGCTCATCGAAAACATCGACCCAGCGCTCGAGGGCGGGCAGCACGTCGTCAGGCGAGAGCATGAGGCAGTGATGCTGGCTTCCGATGTGCCGCGCCACGCGCTCCGCCTCCTCGTGTTCGCTCCCGACGTCGTTGCCGGTGAAGCCAAGATTGAAGGTGTCGATCGCGCGGCCGGAAAGCCGGGTAGCGATCGCAGCGATCAGCCCCGAGTCGACGCCGCCGCTTACGAAAGCACCGAGTGGAACGTCGGCGACAAGCATCGACTCGACCGAGCGACGGAGCCGGGCATCGATCGCTTCAGTAGCGGTCGCGCTCACCAGCGCGTGCTTCGGCACGTACGTCGGCCGCCAAAAAGCGCCGGTCGTAAGCTTGCCATCGCTTACCGACAGCCATTGTCCCGCCGGGAGCTTGCGGATCACCGTATAAATGCTGTGCGGTGCCGGAATGTATTGGCATTCGAGATATAGTGCCAGCGCGTCGAGATCCAGCTTTCGCGGCAGCCCCGGGAACCGTAGCAGCGCCTTGATCTCCGAGCCGAAGACCAGCGCCCCGCCGTGCCACGCGTAGTAAAGCGGCTTCACGCCGAGATGATCGCGGGCCAGGAAGAGCTCGCGCCGGCCTCGATCCCACAGCGCGAACGCAAACATCCCGGACAACCTCCCGAGCAGCGCACGGCCCCACTGCCGCCAGCCGTGCACCAGCACTTCGCCGTCGCCCTGCGTGACAAAAGCGTGTCCGGCCGCCGCGAGCTCCCGTCGCAACTCGCGAAAATTGTAGATTTCACCGTTGAAGACAACGGCAATTTCCCCATCCGCGGACAGCAGCGGCTGTCGGCTCCCCGCGAGATCGATGACGGACAAGCGCCGATGGCCGAAGCCGATCGGGCCGTCGTAATGGAAGCCGTCGGCATCGGGCCCGCGATGCGCGAGCGCGGCGGTCATTCCCGACAAGGCGTGGCGCGCGCGCGGATCGTCGCTGAGATACCCGGTGATGCCGCACATGATTTTCTAGGGAAACGTGTCTAAGCTTGGCGTATAGCGCACAGGTTGGCGTGCGAATGCCCGAGCAAGGTCGCGTCCGCTATTCCGATCCGCAAGGGTTGCACCGAGAAATTGTTTGACACGGGATCGGTGGATCCGCGCGGGCGCAGCGAATCGCGCCGTTACTCGAGAAATGGGGGCCGATTATAACCCGGCAGCCGTGGTCGCCGCGCCCGTGTCGACACCGAGCAGCGATTGATAGAGCAGGAGTAGCTCGCGGGACATCGCGTCGGGCGTCAATGCCGCAACCGAGGCGGCGGCGAGCATCGCGATTCGCTCGCGTTCGCCGCGGTCAAGCAGTCGCCGCATATGGTCGCCGAGCGCGGCATCATCGATTGCATCGCATACCCAGCCGGCGCCGCCATTGACGACTAGTTCACCGGCGCCGCAGCGCCGGCTCGTCACGACGGGCAGGCCGCAGGCGAGCGCCTCGAGCACTGCATTGGACAGCGGATCGTATAACGTCGGAAGCACGAACGCGTCCGCGGCGCCGTAGAACGGGCGCGGATCCGGTTGCGGCCCCGCGAATACGACGCGATCACCAACGCCGGAGCGCCGTGCGAGCCCGCGATAAAGAGCCGGTGCCTTGTCGCGGCCGACGATGACGAGGCGCGCCTGGGCGGGCAGACGCGCGAGCGCGCGAATCGCGGTCGAGACGCCCTTCCGCGCGTAGCCCGAGCCAACAAGCAGGAAGACGACGTGGTCCTCGGCGAAGCCTAGTTTTGCACGCACCGGCGCCCGCGCTGCCCTCACCTGTGGACCGAACTCGCGCGGATCGACCGCGTTGTAGATTACTGTGAGCTTCCTTTCGTCGACGCTGAAATAGCGCCGAATGTCGCCCCGGACCATCTGCGAGATGCAGATCACCGCCTTGAGCGAGGGGCTGGCAAACAATCGTGCCTCCGCGTCGAGGACGTAGCGGTGATACGGATTGGCCGCGACGCGCAGGCGCTCGGCCCGCCCGCCAGCGCGAACGCGCTCCTCGAGCCATACGCGATGGATCCCGTCGCCGGCGCGGAAGACGTCGCAACCTTCGATCCGTTCATGCGACTGGACGAGATCGGGACGGTCGCGCGCGAGCGCGTCGCGGACGGCCCGCGCAAAGCTCGCGTCGCGCCACAGATTGCCGATGAAAAAAGGGTCGCAGATTACCGGCTCGATGCGACCGGTGCGTGCCTGTGGCCAATGGCGCGTATAGACGCTGACGCGCACGCCGCGTTCGAGCAGCGCATCGATCGCGCGTTCGGCAAACCGCTCCGCACCGCCGAACGGCGTGTACCGCTGGCGGATGATGCCGAGCCTCATCCGACCACGACGTTCTCGGTTTCGGCAAGGAGCTCCGTGATCGCTGCGGCGACGCGATCTACCGGTAATGTCAGGAGGCAATCGGAGATGTTGCTGCCGCCACAGCCGTTGTTTCCGCATGGGCGGCACGAATGCGACGTCGACGCGATCACGCGATGCGGCACGCGCCACGGGCTCCACTCCGCGTCGCCGCTCGGCCCGAACAGAACGATGACCGGCGTGCCCATCGCCGCCGCGATGTGCATCGGCGCGGAATCAACGCCGATGAAAAGACGCGCGGCGCCGATCAGCGCAGCGAGCTCCGGCAGCGCCAACCGGCCGGACAGATCGATGACCGGCGTATGCGTGAGCCGCAGTATCGACTGTACGAGATCGCGTTCGGCGGGATCCGGCGCACCGGTAACAACCAGCGACCAACCTTGCGCTCCCACGCGGTCGAGCAGCGCGGCCGTTGCCTCCGGCGGCCAGCATTTGAACAGCCAACGCGATCCCGGATGGACGAGCAGGAACCGGCGTCGCGACAGCCCATTTGCAGCGAGCAGCGAGTTCGCGCGGGCCTCGGCCTCCCCGCCCGGCACCAGGACCAGCGTCTTGTCGTTCTCCGCCGGCCAAATCCCGATGCGGCGCAGCGCATCGAGGTTGGTCTCGACGCTATGGCGCAACGTCGCTCGCGGAAGCAGGTAATAATGGGTGAAGCTCGACCGCCACCACCACCCGGCGTCCGCGCGCTCGCGCGCCACACCGTAGCGTGCTCCGACCAGCCGCCGAAGCCACGCGCCGCGCGGGTGCTCGGTCAGGTGGATCACCAGATCGTAGCGGCGCGCGCGCAGCGCCCGCCACAGGCGCCACTCGCCGCGGGCCTGGGCGCCGACTCCCCGGTGCTTCAGACGTCGGTCGATCGTGTGCACCATGCTGATTGCGGGATGGCGCTCGAGCATCGGCGCTGTCTCGAGGTAGACAAGCGCATCGACGTCGGCCTGTGGAGCGGCATGCTTCAACACAGTGAATACCGGCGAGGTCAGAAGGACGTCGCCGTGATGCCGGAGCTTGATCACCAGGACGCGCCGGATAACGGCAAGATCGATCGCGTCGTCGACAGCTGGCTCTGGCATGGCTGCTTCAAGTCAAGCGGAAGACTCGCGAAATTGGCGCTGGGCCAGCCGCGCATAAGTCCCCGCATGCGAGAGCAGCTCCGCGTGAGTGCCCTGCTCGACGATGCGGCCCTGCTCGAGCACGATGATCCGATCGCAATGTTCGATCGTCGACAGCCGGTGCGCAATGACGATCGTCGTGCGCCCACGCATCAGGGTTTCGAGAGCGGTCTGGATCAGCCGTTCCGACTCGGTATCGAGCGCCGACGTGGCTTCGTCGAGTATCAGGATCGGCGCATCCTTGAGTATTGCGCGCGCGATTGCAATCCGTTGCCGCTGCCCGCCCGACAGACGAATGCCGCGCTCGCCGACAATAGTGTCGAAGCCCTCCGGTTGCGTGCGGATGAACCCGAGTGCGTTCGCCGCCTCCGCCGCGCGCTCGATCTCCTCGCGCGGCGCCCCGGCCATCATGCCGTAGGCGATGTTGGCGGCGATCGTATCGTTGAACAGCACGATATCTTGACTGACCAAGGCGATCTGCCGGCGCAGCTCCTTGAGATGGATGGTGGCGATATCGCGACCATCCAGCAGGAGCCGGCCCTCCGTCGGCGCGTAAAAGTGCGGAATCAGGTTGACCAGCGTCGTCTTCCCTCCCCCGCTCGGACCTACCAGCGCCACCGACTCGCCGGGGGCGATGACGAGATCGACGTTCGCCAGGGCGGGCGGCGATTCGGAATCATAGCGTTTGCCGACGTGCTCGAAGCGAATCTCGCCGCGCACCCGGCCGAGGTCGACCGTCCCGGTGTCCACCTCCGGCGGCTCGTCGATCAATGCGAAGACACTCGCAGCAGCGGTGAGTCCGCGCTGAATAGTCGCAGTTACGTTGCTGAGCGTCTTGAGCTGATTCAGCAGATTGAGCAGGGCAAGAACATAGGTGACAAAGTCTCCGGCGCCGTAACTCCTGTCCGTGCTCTGCCTTACCGCCACCCACAAGATTACGCCGACGGCGAACGACACGATGATCTGGTTGATCGGCGTCCCCAGCGCGGCGGCGGCCGACTGCTTCGCCATCGCGAGCCGGAGCCTGTTGGACGCTGCGCGCAGACGATCGCTTTCGTATTTCTCGCCGCCGAACACCTTGACGACGCGGTGCGCACCGATGGCTTCCTCCAGCACATGGGTCAGCGTTGCGGTCCGATCCTGCACCAGACCGCTCACCCGTCGCACCCGCCTGTTGATCTGCCGGATCGTGAGCGCAACGAATGGAAATGCGCCGAAGGCAATCAAGGTCAGCTGCCAATTGATATACAGCAGGTAGGCCAACATGAAGGCGATTGTCAGCGTGTTGCGGATACTGACAGTGACGGCCTCGGAGGCGGCGGCCGCCACCTGCTGCGCGTCGAATGTCACTTTGGAAAGCAGAAAGCCTGCCGAAGTGGCGTCGTAGAACGACGTGGGCATACGCAACAGGTGATCGGATGCTTCGCAACGAAGGTCGAACACAACGCGAGAGCCGATCCATGCCAGCCCGTACTCGCTGATGTACGAGCCGATGCCACGCAGGACGAATACGCCGACGATCGCGAGCGGCAGATAGAGCGTCGCCTCGGTGCCGACGGTGCCGAACTCGTTCAGAATAGGCCGCACGATCCGCAGCATCATCACATCGGTGGACGCGACCACGAGCATACCGACCGTTGACAGGCCGAAGATCGCTCGGTAGGGACGCAAGTAACCGAGTAACCTGCGGTATAGCTTCAAGGGCGGTGTGCAACCGTGGCGAAGAGGGTTTTCACCGCGCGCGGCGGGCGAGTCGGGGAACCACGGGCAGCACGGCCGCCGCAATGTGCCCTGGTGGAGCGTACTCGGGGATCCATGCCTTGAGGTAGGCGCGAACCTCAACGTCGTCCGCGGTCCGGTCGCGCTCGAGCCACGCGATCATCTGATCGATACCATCGGCACCGTTCGACCTGGCGTGCGCGATGAACAGCTTCGGATGTGGCGTCGCCAGCGTCGTCTCCTCCGAAGCGAGCGGCTCTTCGTAGAGCTTCTCTCCGGGGCGAAGCCCCGTGAACACGATACGGATGGCGTCCGGATCGGCTCCGGAGAGCCGGATCATGTCGCGCGCGAGATCGACGATCCGCACCGGATCGCCCATGTCGAGCACGAGGATCTCGCCACCCTTGCCCATCAAGCCCGCCTGGAGCAGAAGTTGCGTCGCCTCCGAGAGCGACATGAAGTAGCGCGTGATCTCCGGATGCGTTACCGTCACCGGACCGCCGCGGGCGATCTGCTCGCGGAACCGTGGAATCACGCTGCCGGCGCTGCCGAACACGTTGCCGAAACGAACGACTACGAACTGCGTTCCGCCGGTCTGCAGGCTCTGGCAGATCATTTCGGCGAGGCGCTTGGACGCGCCCATCACGTTCGTTGGGTTGACCGCTTTGTCGGTCGAAACGAGGACGAACTTTTCGACCTTCGCCGCGACCGCTGCGCGCGCGAGTACCCAGGTGCCGTAGGCATTGTTGCGCACCGCCTGCCAGGCGTTGGTCTCTTCCATCAGCGGCACGTGCTTGTAAGCGGCCGCGTGAAAGACCACCGACGGCCTCTCGCGGAAGAGCAGCTGCTCGACCAGCGTGGCATGCTTGGCGTCGCCGACGATCGTGACCACCGGCAGACCGGGGAACTCATCTTCCAGCGCCTGCTGGATCTGGTAGAGCGCGTACTCGGACAGCTCGAGCAGCACCAGGCGTGCCGGCCGATAACGTGCGATCTGGCGACACAACTCGGCGCCGATAGAACCGCCGGCGCCGGTGACCAATATCACTCTGTCGCCCAGCCATTCGCGCAAGCCCGCGCTATCGAGCACCACGGGATCGCGACCCAGAAGGTCGTCGAGCTCGACGTGACGTATCGTCGTCAGCTGCGACCGGCCGCTGATCAGGTCTTCATACGATGGGACGGTCAGCGCCTCGAGCTTGGAAGCCGCGCAAAGCTCGGCGACACGGCGGCGCACGCTGTGCGCTGCCGACGGTAGCGCGATGATCACGGTGCGCACGCCGTAACGCCGGACCCAAACCGGCAATTCGGCTATGGGTCCCAAGACGCTGCAGTTACGCAGCAGCCGCCCCTGTTT
>JALYSM010000005.1 GCA_030854785.1 Pseudomonadota bacterium | reverse complement strand
CCCTGAGGGCCTTAACTTCGTCCCGCGCGCTCGCGGGTCTTTAACTTCGCTCGCCGCACTCATGCGACGCCGCCGAGATACGCATCGAGGACGACGGGATTCTTCTGGATCTCCGCAGGCAGCCCCTCGGCGAGCTTTTCGCCGAAGTCCATCACGACCAGGCGATCGGTAAGACCCATCACGAAGTCCATGTCGTGCTCGACCAGGAGGATCGTCATGCCATCGGTCCGCAAGCTGCGCAACAGCGCTGCCAACTCCTGCTTTTCCAGATAGCGCAGCCCTGCCGCTGGCTCGTCCAGCAGCAGCAGCAGCGGATCTGCCGCGAGCGCGCGAGCGATTTCCACGATTCGTTGCCTGCCGAGCGCAAGGCTCCCGGCCGCATCGAAGGTGTGCGCGTCGAGTCGGCAGCGGGCGATCTGGCGCGCCGCCTCAGCCTTGACTCGCGCTTCCTCGACGCGGTCGAGCTTGAGCGCGGCGCGCAACACGCCGGCCTTGCTGCGCAGAAACGCGCCGAGCGCCACGTTGTCGAGCACGCTCATCGATCCGATCAGCTTCACGTGCTGAAACGTGCGCCCGATCCCCAGCCGCGCGATCTCATACGGCTGGCGGCTGCGGATCGACGCGCCGCAGAAGCGCACGTCGCCCGCGCTGAGCGGCAGCGTGCCACAGATCAAGTTGAACATCGTGCTCTTTCCCGCGCCATTCGGGCCGATCAGGCCGAGGATCTCGCCGGACCGGATGTCGAACGAAAGACTGTTCACCGCGACGAGACCGCCGAACCGCTTGGACGCCGCGTCGACCTCGAGCAGTGCGCCTCGACCCGCCGTCTTGTGGCGCGCGGGCAGCGGCGGCGCGTCCGGTACTGGCGACGAAGCGCGCTTCGGCAGCAGGCGCTCGAGCCAGGGCCAGATCCCCTCGCGCGCTCGCTGCAGCAGCAGCACCATCAGCACGCCGAACACAACCATCTCGAAATTTCCGGCGCGGCCGAGAATATGCGGCAACAGGTCCTGCAGCCATTGCTTGAGCAGCGTGATCAGCGTCGCACCGACGACCGCTCCCCACACGCTTCCGGCGCCCCCGACGACCGCCATGAACAGGTATTCGATGCCCTGATTGATGCCGAACGGGCTCGGGTTCACGAAACGCTGCAAGTGCGCGTACAGCCAGCCCGAAACACACGCGAGCAGCCCTGCGTAGACGAACACGACGATCTTCAAGCGCGCCGCGTCGACGCCGAATGCCTCGACCATTTGGAGCCCGCTCTTCAGCGCGCGGATCGCCCGACCCGGGCGCGAGTCGAGCAGATTGTCGCTCGCCCACAGCGCGCAGAGCGCGATCGCCCAGATCAGATAGTAAAAATGCCGCTCGCTCTTGAGCTCGAACCCCGGCAGCGGGAGCGGCGGAATGCCGGTGAGCCCGGTATTCCCGCCGAGAAAATCGAGATTGCCGAACAGGAAGTACAGGCTCATCCCCCAGGCGATCGTCGCCAGCGGCAAGTAATGGCCGCGCATCCGCAGCGTGATGAAGCCCAGGAACAGCGCGACCGCAAAGGTGATGACGAGCCCGACCGGCAAGGTGAGCCACGGCGAGGTCCCGTAACGGGTGGTCAGATACGCCGTCGTGTATGCGCCCAGTCCAACGAACGCGGCCTGCCCGAAAGACGTCTGGCCGGCGACGCCGGTGAGCAACACCAGACCCAGCGCGACGATGCTGTACAGACCGATGTAATTGCCAAGCGTCACCCAGAACGGCGGCGCCGTCAGCGGCACGATCGCGAGCAGCACGACGACGGCGGCGAATGCGACGCCTCCGAGGCTCACGCGCGCAAGCGCCTTCATTCGTCCTCCTCATGGTGGTGCGCCGTGAGGCTGCGCCATAAGAGCACCGGAATGATCACGGTGAATACGATGACTTCCTTGAATGCGCTGGCCCAGAACGACGAGAAGGATTCGAGCAGGCCCACCAGGAGCGCGCCCGCCGCGGCCAGCGGATAGCTCGCCAGCCCGCCGATGATTGCGCCGACGAAGCCCTTGAGCGAGACCAGAAAGCCGGAGTCGTAGTAGACCGTCGTGATCGGTCCGATCAGTACACCCGAGAACGCGCAAAGCAGCGTCGCCAGCGTGAACGTGAGCGCGCCGGCAAGGTTGGGCGAAATACCGACCAGACGCGCGCCGACGCGGTTGAGCGCGGTGGCGCGCAGCGCCTTGCCGTAAAGGGTTCGGCCGAAGAAAAAATACAGCGCGAGAATCAGCAGCACGCTGGTCAGAACGACGAGGATGCTTTGCGCGCTGACGATGACCTCGCCCACCCGGAACGACTCGCCGGAGAACGGCGGCGTCCGCGAACCCTCCGGGCCGAAGAACCACAGCCCGAGGCCGGTCAGCGCAAAATGCACCGCGACCGAGACGATCAGCAGCACCAGTACCGAAGCCTCGGCCACCGGCTGGTAGACGATCCGGTAGAGCAGCGGCCCGAGCGCGGTCACCGCGGCGAGTGCGAGCGCAATCTGCACCGCGAACGGGGGTTGCAGCGGCGCGAGCCACTGGACGAGACCGGCGATGGCGAGCGGCACACCGGTCCACAGCAGGAGCCGCCGCGGCAGCCGTCGCGCCTGCCCTTGCGCAAGGCAACTCCGAGCCTCGATCGCGCCGGCAATGATCGCCATGCCGATGAGGAGGCCGATGGTGCCAGGCGGCTTGCCGAGCTGCAGGCCCGCGAGCGTCAATGTGCCGTAGGCGACGAATTCTCCCGAGGGCACCCAGATCACGCGGGTCACTGCGAATACGAGCACCAACGCCAGCGCCAGCAGCGCGTAGATCGCGCCGTTGGTAATGCCGTCCTGCGCCAGGAGCGCGGTTATCGTCAGGTCCATCGTGCGCGGCGGCGGCACGCTCTCGCGCGGCCCGGTCGGTGGCAATGCACGGCACAGCGCGCAGGCAGCACCCGCTCCCGGTGCACGGTCAGGCGGGCGCGGCTACTTGATCAGCACCCACTTTCCGTCTTCGATCTTGATCATCATGCGCGCGCGGTTGTCGAGGCCGTTGTGATCCTGCGGGTTCATGTTGAATACGCCGTGCGCGCCGAAGATGTCCCTCGCGTTCTCCAAGCCGTCGCGCAGCGCGGCGCGAAACTCCTTCGTGCCCGGTTTCGCTTTCTTCAGCGCCTCGGGAATCGCGTGCGACAGCAACAGATACGCGTCCCACGCGTGGCCGCCGAAGGTCGACCGGGTGCCGTGTTTCGCCTCGTACTTGGTGACGTATTCGGCGGCCGATTTCCTGATTGGATTACCGGCAGGCAGCTGCTCGTAGATCAGCATCGGGCCGACCGGCAGGATCGTCCCGTTGCCCTCCTTACCGACCACGCGCAGGAAATCCGGGTTGGCGATCCCGTGCGTCTGATAGACCTTGCCTTTGTAATTGCGCCCGGCGAGCTCCTTTTGGGGCGTCGCCGCCGGCGTGCCCGACGCGCCGATCAGCACCGCGTCGGGATTCGCGGCGACGATCTTGAGGATCTGGCCGGTCACCGATGCGTCGTTGCGGTTGTATTTTTCCTCGGCGACGACCTTGATCCCGGCGGTCTGCGCCGAGCGCTTGATCTCGGTGAGCCAACTGTCGCCGTAGGCATCGTTGAAGCCGATATAGCCAATCGTCTTCACGCCATTGGCTTTCATGCTAACCGCGATCGCATCGGCCATCAGCGCGTCGCTCTGCGGCGTCTTGAACACCCATTTCGTCTTCGGGTTGGCCGGGTCGACAATGCGGCCCGATGCGGCCATCGCGATCATCGGCGTTTCCGCGTCGGCGACGATGTCGATCATCGCCAGCGAATTGGGCGTGACCGTCGAGCCGACGATCACGTCGACCTTGTCTTCGCTCAACAGCTTGCGCGTGTTGGTGACCGCCTTGGTCGTGTCCGAGCCGTCGTCGAGCACGATCCAGTTTACTTTTTGGCCCCCGATCGTCGTGGGCAGCAGCTCGAAAGTGTTGCGCTCGGGGATTCCGAGCGACGCGGCCGCTCCGGTTGCGGAGAGCGTGACGCCGACATTGATGTCGGCGCGAACGGGCGCGGCTCCAACGAACGCAATCGCGAGCAACGCGGGTAACAGCTTGGTGAAACGCATAAGCTCCTCCAGACCGAATGGGGCGAGCAACCGTGTCGCGCGCCTGTCGTTGAACTATTTTTTCAATGCATCGCGAATCTCGCGCAGCAGCAGCACGTTCTCCGGCGGAGCCGGCGGTGGCGAGGCGGCGCGCATGCGGTTGATCTGTCTCACCATCAGGAAAATGATAAAAGCGAGAATGATGAAATTGATCGCCACGGTGATGAAGTTTCCGTAAGCGAACAACGGAACGCCTGCCTTGGTCAGCGCTTCGTAGGTCATCGGGCCGCTGTAACCCGGTGGCGGCGTGCCCAGCATGATGAACCAGTTGCTGAAGTCGAGGCCGCCGAAGATGCGGCTGACCACCGGCATGATCAGGTCCTTGACCAGCGAATCGACGATCTTGCCGAACGCGGCGCCGATGATCACGCCCACAGCCAGGTCGACGACGCTGCCCTTGACTGCGAACTCGCGGAACTCGCTCATGATTGACATGTTGCCTCCTACCGGGAACCTGCGGCTCAGACCGCCGCTTCGCCGGACTCGCCGGTGCGGATGCGCACCACCTGTTCGACCGATGTGACAAAGATCTTGCCGTCGCCGATCTTTCCCGTCCGCGCGGCCTTTATGATCGCTTCGATGGCGCGCTCGACCAGATTGTCCGCGACGATCACCTCGACCTTGACCTTGGGCAGAAAATCGACGACGTACTCCGCGCCGCGATAGAGCTCGGTATGGCCTTTCTGCCGGCCGAAGCCCTTCACCTCTGTCACCGTGAGACCGCTGACGCCGATCTCGGAGAGCGCCTCGCGCACTTCGTCGAGCTTGAACGGCTTGATGATCGCTTCGACCTTTTTCATCGCTGCTCTCCAGGGCGCGCATGGACGCGCCGGTCGCAGGTTACATTACACTACGGCGAGATACTCTTCCACTCGGCCCACGCCGAGGTAATCGGGTAGCGCCAGTCCTTGCCGAATCCGCGCTCGGTGACGCGGATGCCGACGGCCGCCTGCCGCCGCTTGTACTCGTTGACCTTGATCAAGCGCACCACCCTCGCCACGTGTTCTGGCGCATAACCGCTGGCGACGATCTCGGCGGGGCTGCGCAGCTCTTCGACGTACGCCTCGAGGATCGCGTCGAGCACATCGTAAGGAGGCAGGCTGTCCTGGTCCGTCTGGTTCGGCCGCAACTCTGCCGACGGCGCGCGCGTAATGATCCGTTCAGGGATCACCCGGCCCAGGGTGTTCCGGTATCGCGCCAGGCGGTAAACCAGGGTCTTGCTGATGTCCTTGAGCACGGCGAAGCCGCCGGCCATGTCGCCGTAAAGCGTGGCATATCCAACCGCCATCTCCGACTTGTTACCCGTCGTGAGGACGATCGTCCCGTGCTTGTTGGAAAGCGCCATCAACAGGGTTCCGCGAATCCTCGCCTGTATGTTCTCCTCGGTCGCATCTTCGGGCAGACCCTTGAACTCCTCGGCGAGCGTCGCCCGAAACGCCTGGAAGACGCCGGCGATCGGAATCTCGTCGTAGCGCACCCCGACGATCGCGGCCATGGCGCGCGCGTCCTCGAGGCTGATGGCCGCGTTGTAACGTGAAGGCAACATCACCGCGCGCACCCGTTCGCTTCCGAGGGCGTCGACGGCGACCGCCAGCGTCAGCGCGGAGTCGATGCCGCCCGACAACCCGAGCAAAACGCCGGGAAAGCGATTTTTTTCGACGTAGTCGCGCACGCCCATGCAAAGCGCGGAGTACACATGCGGTTCCAGGCGCTCGTCGAGGCCCCCGCGCACGACTTTCGGGGTCGCTTCGGTGAACTCGGCCAGCGCCACGGTCTCGCGCCACGCCGGCACCTGCTGCGCGAGCGCGCCCGTGCTGCCGACGATGAACGACGCGCCGTCGAACACGAGCTCGTCCTGGCCACCGACGCGGTTGCAGTAGGCGACCGGCAGCCCGGTCTCTCGCGCACGCGCCGCTACGACGTCGCGCCGCAAATGCTGCTGCCGCGTGTGGTAAGGCGAGCCATTCGGCACGACGATGACCTGTGCCCCGGCGTTGCACGCAAGGCGCGCCGGGCCGGGAAACCAGATATCTTCGCAGATGACGATGCCGATGCGAACGCCGGCGATGTCGATGACGCAGGGATCGGTGCCCGGCTCGAAATAGCGGTCTTCGTCGAACACCGTATAGTTCGGCAGCTCGCGCTTCCGATAAACTGCAGCGACGCGGCCGTCGCGAATGACCGCCGCCGCGTTGTGCCGCTTGCCGCCGCTAGCCTCGGGAAACCCTACGAGCACCGCCGGGCCTGTGATTTGCGCGGCGAGGTGCTCGAGCTCGCTGGCGCATGCCGCCAGAAAGGCCGATCGCAGCAACAAATCCTCCGGGGGATAGCCGCAGAGCGACAGCTCCGGCGTCACGACGAGATCGGCGCCTGCGCGCCGCGCCTCTTCGACGCTCGTTAGGATGCGCGCGGCGTTGCCTGGCATATCGCCGACCACGCAATCCAGCTGGGCGATGGCGATACGCATACGCGAATGTTAGCACGCGGATCGTGCTTGCCGGAGCTGCGCCTTAGACGCGACAATGGCGCCGGATTCCCGCTCGCGCATGGCACGCACCTCGCTTCGCATCGTCGACTCGCTCAGCGCGATTCCAGCGCCGGCCTGGGACGCGCTCGTCGGCGATCGGCCGCTTTTATCGCACGCATTTCTGCACGCGTTGCACGAAACCGGTTGCGCTGCGCCGGAAACGGGGTGGACGCCACGCTACTTGACTGCGTGGCGCGGCGCGCTGCTTGTCGGCGCGATGCCGCTCTACGTCAAGACGCATTCCTACGGCGAATACGTATTCGACTGGTCGTGGGCCGATGCGTACCGCAGACACGGAAGGCATTACTATCCCAAGCTCGTATGCGCGGTTCCCTTTACGCCCGCGACGGGGCCGCGGCTGATCGCGGCTGACGCCGCGACTCGCGGCGAACTTCTGGCGGGCGCATTGTCTCTCCTCGCCGACGAAAATTTGTCGTCGCTGCATATTCTGTTTCCGCAAGCCGACGAGGCGTCTGCCTGCGCCTCCGCCGGCATGCTGTTGCGTGACAGCGTACAGTTTCACTGGACCAACCCCGGCTACCGCGATTTCGCCGACTTCCTGGCGACGATGAATCACACCAAGCGCAAACGGATCAGCCAGGAACGGCGCAAGCTCGGCGCCGCGGGAGTAACCTTTCGCCATGTGCTCGGGCGCGAGATCGACGGAAGGCACTGGTCATTCTTCTTCCGTTGCTATACGACCACGTACCGACGCCACCACTCGACACCGTATCTGTCGCTTGCGTTCTTCGAGCGCATCGGTACGACATTGCCCGATCATGTCGTGCTCGTGCTCGGCGAGCGCGGTGGGAGACACATTTGTGCCGCGCTCGACGTGTTCAGCGCGGACACGCTCTGGGGCCGCTACTGGGGTGCGACCGAATTCGTGCCAGGCTTGCATTTCGAAGCCTGCTATTACCAGGCGATCGAATTCTGCATCGAGCGCCACATCGCCCAGTTCGAGGGCGGCGCGCAGGGCGTGCACAAGCTCGCGCGCGGGCTGTTGCCGGTGACGACGCGCTCCGCGCACGCGATCGCCGACCTGGACTTCGCTCGCGCGATTGCGCGCTTCGTGGCCGACGAGCGCGCCGAGGTTGCGCACGCGGTCGAGGAGCTGGAGGCGGCAAGCCCGTTCAAGGTCGCGCTGGCGGCGGGAGAGGACGTCTCGCGCTGCCGTACCGACGCCGAGAAGCGCGCCGGCATCTGAGCCATCGCAGCGGCCCCCATGACCAGCGCAATCCTGCTCGCCCGCGACGGACCTGTCGCCAAGCTGACGCTCAATCGTCCCGCGTCGCTCAATGCGCTCGATGCAGCGATGATGGACGAGCTGGTCGCGCATACCACCGCGCTGGCCGCCGACGACACGCTGCGTTGCGTCGTGATCCGCGGCGCGGGCAAGCACTTCATGGCGGGAGGCGACATACGCCATTTCGCCGAACAGCTCGCGCTCGCGCCCGCCGATCGGCGAGAGCGCTTCATGCGCACCATCGAGCACCTGCACGTGGCCATCGAGCAGCTGCAGCGCATGGCGCATCCCGTGGTCGCCAGCGTCCACGGCGCGGTCGCGGGCTTCGGGCTGTCGCTGCTCTGCGCCTGCGATCTCGCGATTGCCGCCGACACGAGTTACTTCACGTCCGCGTACCGGCAGCTCGGAGTCACGCCGGACGGCGGCTTGTCCTACGCGCTCCCGCGACAGGTCGGCTTGAAGAAGGCGATGGAAATCCTGTTGCTCGGCGAACGCTTCGGCGCCGACGATGCGTTGCGCGTCGGCCTGGTCAACCGCGTCGTCCCCGAGGCCGAGCTCGATCGGGCAACTGCTGCCGTCGTGGCGGCGATCGTCTCGGGGCCCGTGGCGGCGATGCGCAACGGCAAGCGTTTGATTCACCAATCTCTGGCGCAGACGCTGTCGGCGCAGCTCGGAGCCGAGGCCGCGAGCTTCGGCGCATGCAGCGCAACCGATGACTTCGTCGAAGGCGTCCGTGCCTTCCTCGACAAGCGGCCGCCGCGCTTCGGCGGTGCTGACGAAAGCTGATGCCGGCCGCGGACCGGGCGGCATTGTCAATCCGTCCGGCACGGCCGCGCGACTTTGCCGGCATCTGGGCAATCTTTCGGGCGGTCGTCGCTCGCGGCGATACGTACGCTTACGCGCCGGACACGACGATGACCAAGGCGCGGCGTATCTGGATGGAAGCGCCCGCATCTCCCTACGTCGCCGAGCAAGCCGGCCGCATCGTCGGTACCTATGCGCTGCGGCCGAATCAGCCGGGGCTGGGTGATCACGTTGCCAATTGCGGCTACATGACGCATCCGGACGCGCGCGGGCGCGGCGTCGGCAGCGCGATGTGCGAGCATTCGCTGGACGCGGCACGCGAACGTGGCTACAGCGCGTTGCAGTTCAACTTCGTGGTCGCCAGCAACGAAGGCGCCGTGCGCTTATGGCAGAAACATGGCTTCGAAGTCGTCGGCCGCGTTCCGCGGGCGTTCCGACATCGCGCGCTCGGGCCGGTCGACGTACTGATCATGCACTGCGCCCTGTAGCTGCGCAGCGCCGCCGGGTCCACTAGCGTCGGCGGGGGTCTTGACCGCCCTGTTGACCGCCGCGATTGCCCCCGCGATTGCCGCCGCGGGGACCATGTCCGCCGCGCTTTCCCGGGCGACCGTGCGGTTGCCCGCCGCCCTCGCGGGGTAACGGTGGCGGCGGCGCACGATTACCGTCTATTTCGTCCAGCGCTTCGTCGCTTTCGACCTCGGGCTCGGACACCAATGGCTGATTGTCGTCCTCGTCGCTTTCCTGGCGCGGCGAGTTGTGCGCACCCTGGGCGGATTGCGCCGGGCGTCCCGGCGCGTTGCCCTCGCGCCCGCCGTTGCCGCCCGCGCTCGTCATCGCCGCGGCCTCCAGCAGCCGGGCAAGCTCGGCCTGCTCGAGCTCAGCCATCTGCCCGCGCTTGAGCTGTGGCGGCATCGCAACCGCGCCGTAACGCGTGCGGATCAGTCGGCTGACAGTCAGCCCCAGCGCCTCGAACATCCGCCGCACTTCCCGATTGCGCCCTTCCGGCACCGTCAGTTTGTACCAATGATTGGTTCCTTCTCCACCGCCGTCGGCGAGCGACGTCACGCGCCCCACACCATCGTCGAGCTTGATGCCCTCGAGCAGCGCGCGCTCCTGCTCCGGTGTCAGCGTGCCGACGATGCGCACCGCGTATTCGCGCTCGACTTCGTATCGGGGATGCATCAGGCGGTTGGCGAGCTCGCCCGAGGTGGTGAAAAGCAACAGGCCTTCGCTGTTGAAGTCGAGGCGCCCCACCGCGATCCACTTGGCGCCGCCGAGTCGGGGCAGCTTGTCGAACACCGTTGGCCTGCCCTCCGGATCGGCGCGGCTGACGATTTCTCCCGTGGGCTTGTGATACAGCAGCACGCGCGTGCGCGGCGGCGCGAAGCGCAGCCGGACGAGCTCGCCGTTCATGCGGATCTGGTCGTTGGGACCGACCTTCTGGCCGACTTCCGCGGGCTGGCGATTGACCGTGATGCGCCCGGCGATGATGAGCTCCTCGATTCCGCGCAGCGACCCGTAGCCGCATTGCGCGAGCACTTTGTGCAGGCGCTGCGGCTCGGTGAAAACGGGCTCAGTGGAACGTCGGGTTGGATTCCGGTGCATCGCACCCTGCGTCCCCCGCGGCGGATGCGGCGAGGTCAGCGGATGCGGATGCCGGTGTGCCGAGGATCGGGCTCGCGAGCGCGAGTTCGGCCTCGGCGGCCTTTGCGGGGGCATCGGGCAGCTCCAGGAGGTGGGAGTTATCGAGCTCCGCCAGCGGCGGCAGCTCGGAAAGTGAACGCAGGTTGAGATCGTCGAGAAACTGTTTGGTCGTGGCATAAAGCGCGGGGCGACCCGGAGTCTCGCGATGCCCGACGACCTCGATCCATTGGCGGTCTTCGAGCGTTTTGATAACGTGGGTCGATACCGCCACGCCGCGGATCGACTCGATGTCGCCGCGCGTAACGGGCTGCTGATAGGCGATGATCGCCAGCGTTTCCATCGCCGCACGCGAGTAGCGCGGCGGCTTTTCCGGCGCGAGCCGGTCGAGATACGGTTGCAGCTCCGGCTTGGCGCGAAAGCGCCAGCCACTCGCGACCTGGGTGAGCTCGACGCTGCGCGCGGCCCACGCGTTGCGGATCTCTTCGAGCTGCCCGCGGATCACGTCCTGTTCCAGGGGCGGGTCGAACAGCTTCGCCAGCTGCGCGGCAGAAAGCGGCTCTCCCGCGACGAGAAGCGCCGCTTCCAGGATGCTCTTGATCTCGTCGCGATCGTCGGTCATTGGACAGTCGCGCAGCGACTCACGAATCTCCCCTCGCCCGCGAGAGCGGGAGAGGGGCGGGGGTGAGGGCAAGCGCAGTCAATTCTTCTCACGGATTAGTCTTCGCCTTCCAGGACGAACGCCCGATCGCCCTTGCGCTGCACGTAGATCGGCGCATACGGTTCGGCCTGCACGAGCTCCAGCAACTGCTCGCGGGCGAGCTCGAGGATGGCAAGGAAGGTCACCACCAGCCGCGGCAGGTCGACGCGCTCCTCGAACAGCGTCGTGAACTCGAAGAAGCGGCCGGGCACGAGCAGCTTCAAGAGCCGGCTCATCTGACTGCGCACCGAAAGCTGCTCGCGCGTGACGAGGTGATGGCGGTTGGCTCGGGCGCGCGCGACGAGTCCCGCCCAAGCTGCCTTGAGATCCTCCGGGCGTACATCGGGCAAGCGCGCGGTCGTGACGCGATCGAACCACACGCGGACCACAGCGAAATCGCGCTCGGCCAGCGGCAGCTCATCCAGCGCCCTGGCGCCGGCTTTCATGCGCTCGTACTCGAGCAGGCGCCGCACCAGCTCGGCGCGCGGATCCTCGGCGTCCTCCCCCGGCGCCGGCGGCGGCTTGGGCAGGAGCAGCCGCGACTTGATCTCGATCAGCACCGCAGCCATCAACAGATATTCGGCCGCGAGCTCGAGTTGGGTACGGCGCATCATCTCGACGTAGCCCAGGTACTGGCGCGTCAATTCGGCCATCGGTATGTCGAGCACGTTGATGTTCTGCTTGCGGATGAGGTAGAGCAGCAGGTCGAGCGGGCCTTCGAAGGTCTCGAGAAAGACCTCCAGCGCCTCGGGCGGAATGTACAAGTCCTCGGGCAGCTCGAGCAGCGGCTCGCCGTAAACGCGCGCAACCGGCGCTCCGGCGGCGTGGGCGAGATCGAGCATCGGCTCCTTGATCGCTGCGCCGGTCATGTGTACGCGAGTCCCATCGCCTCGCGCACCTCGCGCATCGTTTCCTCGGCGAGCTTGCGCGCGCGCTCGGAGCCGTCGGCGACGATCGCGCGCACCAGCGACGGATCGTCGAGGTACTTCTGCGCGCGCTCCTTGATCGGCTCCTGCTCGGCGATGATGGCGTCGATTATCGGCTGCTTGCATTCGAGACAACCGATGCCTGCGGTCGTACAGCCCTTCTGCACCCAAGCCTGCCTCGCCTGATCGGAATAGATCTTGTGCAGCGACCACACCGGGCACTTTTCCGGCGTGCCCGGATCGGACCGATGCACGCGCGCCGGATCGGTCTGCATGGTTCGAACCTTCTTCGTGATCGATGCCGGGTCTTCGCGCAGCATGATGGCGTTGCCGTAGGACTTGGACATCTTCTGCCCGTCGAGCCCCGGCACCTTGGGCGTATCGGTCAAAAGCGGCTGGGGCTCGGGCAGGATCACGCGGCGCGAACCTTCGAGGTAGCCGAACAGCCGCTCGCGATCGCCAAGGGCGAGATTCTGCGCCTGATCGAGCATTTCGTGCGCCGCTTCCAGCGCCGCCTGATCGCCCTGCTCCTGGAACGCGGCGCGCAACTGCTCGTAGCGCTTGGCGCGCTTCGTCCCCAGCTTCTTGATCGCGGCCTTGGCCTTTTCCTCGAACCCCGCCTCGCGGCCGT
This sequence comes from Pseudomonadota bacterium, assembly GCA_030854785.1. Classification (GTDB taxonomy): domain Bacteria; phylum Pseudomonadota; class Gammaproteobacteria; order Burkholderiales; family Casimicrobiaceae; genus PALSA-1003. The sequence continues at coordinate 6,163 of JALYSM010000005.1, read as the reverse complement.
AGAGATGGTTGAAGCGGCGGGCGAGCTCGCGCACCAGCTCGAGGTGCGACACCTGGTCCTCGCCCACCGGGACCATATTCGCGCGATAGACCAGGATGTCGGCGCCCTGCATCACCGGATAACCGAGAAAACCATAGGTGGACAAATCGCGATCGGCCAGTTTTTCCTGCTGATCCTTGTACGTCGGCACGCGCTCCAGCCAGCCTACGGGCGCAATCATTCCAAGCAAGAGCGTGAGCTCGGCGTGCTCGGGGACGTGCGACTGGATGAAGACGGTCGCCCGCGCGGGGTTGATGCCGACCGCGAGCCAATCGATGAACATTTCCCACACGCTTTCGGCGATCGCCTCGGGCTCGTCATAGTGCGTGGTGAGCGCGTGCCAGTCGGCCGCGAAGTACAGGCACTCGTACTCCTCTTGCAGTCGCACCCAGTTCTTGAGCGCGCCGTGGTAATGCCCGAGATGCATCCGGCCGGTCGGGCGCATGCCCGACAGCACGCGGTCAGTGAACATCCGTGTCGAGCGATATGTGCACGCGCCGCCTCAACTCGAGCCGAGCAGCAGTTGGATCGCGTACTCGCCCGCGCGCAGAACGGGCAGCATGAGATAGTTGAGAACCCCGGTCACCAGAAGAAATATCACCACCATGAATCCGTACGGCTCGAGGCGCGAGTAGCGATAGGCGAGCGGCCCTGGCAGCAGGCTCAGCGCGAGCCGGCCTCCGTCCAGAGGCAGGATCGGTAACAGATTGAGAGCCATCAGCACGAGATTAACGTCTATGCCGGCCTTTGCCATTTCGAACAGCCCGTCGCTAGCGATCAGCCCGCCCGGTGCCGCGGCCTTGAGCAGGAATGCCCACCCGACCGCCATCAAAAAATTCGCGACCGGACCAGCTCCGGCGACCCAGAACATGTCGCGCCTCGGATGCCGCAGGTTGCCGAAATTGACCGGCACCGGCTTGGCCCACCCGAAGATGAACAAGGGAGCCCGGGTCAGGACCGACAATGCGATCAGGAAACCCGGCACCGCGATCGTTCCGATCGGGTCGATGTGCTTCAGCGGGTTCAGTGTGACCCGGCCGAGCATGTAGGCGGTCTGGTCGCCGAATCGCCTAGCGACGTAGCCGTGGGCCGCCTCGTGCAGAGTGATCGCAAAGACCACCGGCACCGCCCAGAGCACGATGGTCGCAAGCGACAACTCCATCGACCGCTATTCTACCAGCTACCTGGCATCCGTTGCCATCGGCCTGTCCTCGCGTCCGGAGTGCGCAACGGTCAGCGCCAGTCCAGGCGCGCCGCGCTTTAGGCACCGATAGTCGCCAGCCCGAGACGCGCCAGATCGCCGCGACCTATGCGCCGCACTGTCGGAGGCGCGACTGCGAGATCGACCACGGTGGTGGGCTCGAGATGACACGCGCCGCTGTCGATGATCAGATCGAGTGCATGCTCGTACTGGTGGCGGATCGCGGCCGGGTCGTTGAGCGGCTCTGCGGCCCCGGGCGGAATCAGCGTCGACGAGAGCAGTGGTTCGTCGAGCTCAGCGAGCAGCGCCCGTACCACGGCGTGATCGGGCACGCGCACGCCTATAGTGCTTCGCCGTGGGTGCTTCAGGCGTCGCGGCACTTCGCGCGTCGCCGGAAGCAGGAACGTGAAGCTGCCGGGCACGCCTTCCTTGACGATGCGAAACTGCCAGTTATCGAGCTGCGCATACCGTCCCACCTCCGCCAGATCGCGGCACACCAGCGTCAGGTGATGCTGGTCGTCGATCTGGCGCAAGGCGCGGATGCGACCGGCCGCCTCCGTGTCGCCGAGGCGACAGCCCAGGGCGTAGCTGGAGTCGGTGGGGTACGCGATGACCCCGCCCTCGCGTACGATCGCCGCCGCCCGCCGTATGAGGCGGTTCTGCGGGTTCAGCGGATGAATCGAGAAGTATTGTGCCAAGCGTCTCGGCCGCTCCCTGGCTGTGCTGCGGCGCTATATAATCAAAGAATATTCTATCGCACAGTTATATTCGCGACTGCACCGGTGAACCTGCAGCAAATCCGCTATCTGTGCGCGGTTGTCGATCATGGTCTCAATGTCTCCGTGGCCGCCGAGGCCTTGTTTACATCGCAGCCAGGAATAAGCAAGCAGATCCGCCAGCTCGAGGAAGAGCTCGGCGTGCCGATCTTCATCCGCCAGGGCAAGCGTCTCACCGCCCTGACCGCCGGCGGCGAAGTCATTGTCGCCACCGCGCGCCGTGCATTGCAGGAGCTCAACAACCTGAAGCGCGTCGGCGCGGAGTTCAAGGCGGAGGACGTCGGCACGCTGGCGATCGCGACGACGCACACGCAGGCGCGTTACGTCCTCCCGCCGGTGCTCAAGCGTTTCGCGGACCGATATCCTCGGGTCCGCTTGCTGCTGCACCAGGGCAATCCCATCCAGGTCGCCGAGCAGACCGCGCGTGCCGAAGTCGACGTCGGCATCGCAACCGAGGCGCTTGCCGACTTTCCCGAGCTCGTCACGCTGCCCTGCTACACGTGGAATCGCTGCGTGCTCGTGCCCAATGGTCATCCGTTGACCCGGGAAAAAACGCTGACGCTCGAAGCCCTCGCGCGCTATCCCATCGTCACGTACGACTTCAGCTTCACCGGTCGCTCGCAGATCAACGCCGCTTTCAGCGCCAAGGGGCTAACGCCCAACGTCGTGCTGACGGCGCTCGACGCCGACGTGATCAAGACCTACGTCGAGCTGGGGCTCGGCATCGGCATCGTCGCGCAAATGGCCTACGATCCGGCGCGCGATCGGCAGTTCTCAAAGCTCGACGCGAATCATCTGTTCGCGCCCAGTACGACGCGGCTGGCGCTGCGCCGCGGCGTGTACTCGCGCGGCTTTGTCTACGAGTTCATCACCTTGTTCGCGCCCCAATTCGACCGTGCGGCGATCGAGGCGGCGCTGAGGGGCGACGCGGATCAGTATGAGCTGTAGCGTGTCGCGGCGCGCCGCGCGAGAAGCTGGGACGCGGATGGTGGCGCGCCTGTCCGCTGCATTCGTCCTCCTCGCGCTGTTCGCGGCCGCGGCGCGCGCAGCCGGGCTGCCGACCATCGAGCTCAGTATCAAAGGGCATCGGCTGGTGGCCGAAGTCGCCGCGACCGACGCGACGCGAACCATGGGATTGATGAACCGCTTCAGCCTGCAGCCGGATCACGGCATGCTGTTCGTCTTCAAGGAGTCGCGGCCGCAGGCTTTCTGGATGAAGAATACCTACGTGCCACTGTCGATCGCATTCATCGATCGCGACGGCAGGATCATCAACATCGAAGATATGGCGCCGCAGACTGAGAATACGCATCCGTCGCGCGGACCTGCGCTCTACGCACTCGAAATGAAAAAAGGCTGGTTTGCCGACTGGAGTATCGCGCCCGGGGCCACGATCGAAGGGTTGGCGAAGGCGGCTCCGGCGAGGGAGTGATGCGTCACGGCGGACGACTGGCATCAGCTTGTTCGTACGGTACAGCGATTAGTCTGTTCGATTGGAGCGCGATTGCATACGGCTGGCGCCGGAGTAACATGACTTCGGGGCGCTTACACGCAACTGAGCGCCACTGAACGCCACTGAGCGCCACGGAAGTTGCGAATGCCCGGAGACCGTGATGCTCGTCCAATTTTGCGCCACAGATGTCGAGTCGGTCCTTGACGGTCCGGCGCCCCCGCTTCTCGCGCCGCTGTTCGATGCCGCAGAACGTGGCCTCCCTCTGGAACAACCAGCGCAGTCGATCGTCGAGTCGCTCGGGTTCGAGACCTACATTCTTGCGGTCACGACTTTTCCGATACTGCGCAACGATGGCAACTTTTATTTCTCTACATCGGTTCCTCTGGCCTGGGTCGTCGAATACGATCGACACAGTTACATCGAGATCGATCCGCGCACGATTCATTCGTGGAATAACCTGACCCCGCTGATCTGGGACCGCCGAAGCGGCTACGGCGATCCGAAGCGCGAGGAACTGTTCGACCGTGCGGCGAGTTACGGTATCGGCAGCGGGGTGTGCCTGGGAATGCGGGGCGATCCCCACTCGCACGCGATGCTCGGCCTCAACGTCGCCGCACGCGACGTGAATGACGCGCAAGCCCGGCGCTGGGCGGGGATCATGGGCGATATCACATTGCTTGCCGTGCACTTTCACGCGATCTTCTTGCGCAGCGTGGTCGACAAGGGCTTCAAACCGCGCCAGCGTGGCCTTCCTCTGAGCGCGCGCGAGCAGCAATGTCTGCGACTTTGTGCGCAGGGTCAGACCAGCGCCGACATCGCGCAGAAGTTGACGATTTCAGAGCGTACCGTCCAGTTTCACTTCAGCAGCATCATGAGCAAGCTTGGAGCGGCAAATCGCCACGAGGCCGTCGCGCTTGGCGTCTCCGCCGGGATCATCGTGCGATAGCGCGTTCGCTCATCGCTGCTCGGGCTACGTCGGTATCACCACAATGATTGCCTGCGGCCGATGGAAGTCCAGACGCCTTTCGCCAAGGTCGCGCCGAACTTCCGCGCCAGTCGCTCGGTGAAGTTCTCCTTCACCGTGAAGTCGATGATCTCTTCCGCCTTGATCACCTCGCGCGCGACGTAGTCGACGCTGCCGAGCGCGTCCGCCAAACCGAGATCGATGCCGCGTGCGCCGTTCCACACCAGGCCCGAAAAGAGCTCGGGCGATTCCTTGAGACGGGCGCCGCGCCCCGCCTTGACGGCGGCGATGAACTGCTGGTGTATCTCCGTAATCATCGTCTGCGCGTAGTCCCTCTGCTGCGGCGATAGTGGCGAGAACGGATCGAGGAACGTCTTGTTCTCTCCCGCGGCGAGCGCGCGGCGCTCGATGCCGAGCTTGTCCATGGCGCCGACGAAGCCGAAGCCGTCGATGATCACACCGATCGAGCCGATCAGGCTCGCCTTGTTAACGTAGATCTGGTCTGCCGCAACCGCGACGTAATACGCGCCCGAGGCGCAGACCTCTTCGACCACGGCGTAGATCGGCGTCGCAGGATACTTCACGCGCAGCCGGCGAATCTCGTCGTTGATCTCGCCGGCCTGCACCGGGCTTCCACCCGGACTGTTGATGCGCAACACGACCCCTTGGGTGCCCTTGTTCTTGAACGCCGCCTGAAGGCCCGACATGATGTTCTCGGCACTTGCCGGGGCGTCGGCGTCGAGCTCGCCGCGCATCTCGACTAACGCGGTGCACTTGTCGAGGCAGGTGTGCGTGCGTTCCGAAAATGCGCCGATCGCGGCGAGCAGCGTGCCGAACAGGAACGTGAACGCGAGCAGCTTGAAGAAAATGCCCCATCGCCTTGCGCTCTTCTGCTCGCGTAATCCCTCGGTGGCGAGCCGCTCGATGATGCCGCGTTCCCAATGTTCTTCGGCCATGATTCAGTCCTCGCCGCAGTAAACGCCGCCGTCGTGTTCGCGCACCGCGACGGCTGCCAGACTCGCCCCGCTGCACGGCCCATCGACGCAGACCCCGCTGGCCGGTTCGTAGACCGCGCCGTGCGTGGCGCAGATCAAGTATAGCCGCTCGGTGTCGAAGAACTCACCGGGATTCCAGTCGAGCTCCGATGCCTGATGCCGGCATTCGTTGACGTAGGCGTGGACGGTGCCACGAAAGCGGATCGCGAACGCGGGCATCGGACCGCCGGCGCGGCGCACTTCAAAGCGCACGCCGGCACCGCCGTCGACGAGCGCCTCGCTGTTGCAGATCAGGCGTTCGCTCTGAGCCACGTGGTCAACTCCGCGATCGACGCCACGGTCGCGAGCGGTGAGAGGCCGGCCAGCCCGGCCAGGGCGTGCGCGCCGTAGGTCACGGCCAGCGCGCGCGTCCCGGCGTTGCGAGCGAGCTCCATGTCGTGCGTCGTGTCGCCGATCATCAACGTCTCGACGGGATCGACGCCGCAACGGTCCATCAAGTTGAGCAGCATGTCGGGATGCGGCTTGGGAAATCCCTCGTCGGCACAGCGCGAAGCGACGAAACGATGCGCGAGTCCGTGCTGCGCAAGTGCCCGCGTCAGGCCAACGCGCGTCTTGCCCGTCGCGATCGCGAGCAGGAAGCCGCGCGCGTCGAGCTCATCGAGCATTTCGCGCGTGCCCCCGAACAGCGGAATTTCCGGATCGCGCGCGAGATAGTGCTCGCGATAGCGCTCGGAC
>JALYSM010000123.1 GCA_030854785.1 Pseudomonadota bacterium | reverse complement strand
TTGTCGAAGTAACCGGTCATCGAAAGCGACATCTGTGGTTTCATTCCGCCTCTCCTCGTAACGCTGCCCGTTCAACGCGCATGAGCACCACTACGATGACGAAGCGAGTAGGTATTTCAGAGTTTCCTTAGGCTATGCGAGTTCGAATCCCGCCCTCCCGCCAGTTTCATTTCCAGTAGCGTAGTCTGAGACTGCGTCGAACATAGACCAAAGCATGAATTCAAAGCGCGATTGACGATCTGACTGCCCCGTTAGGATGCCACCAGGAAACGATTGCTACTCGAGTTCGATCGCGTCGTTGATCGCCGCGATCCCGGCTTTCGCGCAGGCGTCGTCGGCGTCGCCATTGGGCGCGCCCGAGACCGCGATTCCGCCGACGAGTGAACCCTTTGCGCGCACCATCAATCCGCCGCCGACCGCAACGACCTGCGGCAATTGTCGAATGCCGCTCGACGGCTTGCCTGCCTGCGTCGTTGCTGCAAGCTCGCTTGTGTCGGTGCGGAAGCTGACAGCCGTGTAGGCCTTGTTGATCGCGGTCAGCGAGGTGTGCGGCCCCGCGAGATTGTCACGCAGCATGGCGAGTGGCTGTCCACCCCGATCGACGACCGCAACCGCCACCGTATAACCTTGTTTCTGGCACTGGGCGAGCGCGGCCTGCGCCGCGCGCAGCGCCGCGTCGGTGGTAAGCGTCGGGTAGCTCGCAAGCATCTTCTGCGTGAAGCCGGGTTCGGCTGCACCGAATGTCACGACGGCTATTCCAATCGCCGCAAAAATCCTTGTTGCGTTTCGCATAGCGTGTGATTTTCCCTGTGCCAACGACCGCAGATCACGGAACGCAGGCGAAGGCTCTGGTCGGGCCATTGCTCTCCGTGTTCACTTCAACTGCGTCAACACATCCTAGGCCAAGGGATCATTATCACCCCCATTGGAGCCCCTACAGTTTTCGATGGACCGAACTTCCGTCTTCATCGCGCGCCCGACTCCGGCGCATCGGGGCTAGACGGTACCCGTGACGCGCTCGACCAGCTCCGGCCGGCGGATCTTGCCCGTCGGCGTCATCGGAAAGTCGTTCTCCACCACCAGCGCCTCGGGCAACTTGTAGTCGGCGACGCGGCCCTTCAGGAACGCGACGATCTCGTCGAGTGCAAGGCTCGCGCCCGGCCAACCGCGACAGCTTCACCGCCGACGGCTGGGTTCCGCACCGGCGACCTCGGCCAGTATGCCGATGCCGAAGGTAGGCTGGTCAATTGCGGCAAGCGAGCCATCGAGAAACGTGATTCACAGCCGATTTCAAACGGCATGGTCAGTTTCAGTACCTTCGGTGAACAGCCGCACGTAATCGTCATATCGATAGCGTCGATTGCGCGCATATCCGGTAATTTCAACGAGGATGTGCTGGTCGACAAACCGCCGCACGAGATCGTTTGCCGCGGGGCTGGTTGTGCGGGTCATCTCGCGGACCTGTTTGACCGACACGATAGGCCTGCGGTAGAGGCTTTCCAGAACCCGGTGACCGTTGGCGGCCGCACGGCCAAAATGGTCCGTGATGATCGTTCGGTGTTGCTCGCGAAGCGCAAGAATGCGGCGAGCCGTTTCGGTCGCCTGCTCGCTGACGGTGGCAACGCCGCGCAGGAAAAACGCGAGCCAAGCTTCCCAGTCGCCGTTGTCGCGCACTGATTGAAGGCGATCGTAGTATGTCTGTCGGTGCTGCTTGAACCAATGTGAGAGATACAACACAGGCTTCTGCAACACGTTCTTTTCACAGAGGAGAAATGTGATTAGCAAACGTCCGATGCGGCCGTTGCCGTCCAGGAATGGATGGATGGTTTCGAACTGCGCGTGCGCAAGCCCGATTCGGATCAGAAGCGGTAGCGAATCCAGTTCCGAACCGCTCGAGCTGACCGAGAGCGTTGGGTACTTCGTCGGGGGGCGCCGGAACAAACGTCGCTTCCGCAAGCGTGCAACCCGCGGGCCCGATCCAGTTCTGGGTTCGCCGTAGTTCGCCGGGCGTTAGATGAGTGCCGCGGACCCCGTCGAGTAGTCGAGCATGGATCTCGCGGATGAGACGGACGGAAACGGGAAGATCGCGTAAGCGCGCAAGGCCGTGGTTCATGGCGGCGACGTAGTTGACGACCTCATCGACGTCACGTGGCTCGTGATGCCCGCCGAAAAGGTTTGCTTCGGCGGCGAGCAGGTCCTGTAGCGAGCTTTGTGTCCCTTCAATCTGGCTCGAAAGAACGGCCTCCTTCCGTACGTACATCAGAACAAACAGGTCGGGGTTGGGCAGCGTTTGGATCGACCCATCGAGCCTCCCGAGCGCTCGATCGGCATCGGAAAGGAGCGTCTGAAGCTCACCATCGAGACGGATTGTGGGCGTTGGCGGAAGGGGGACCGGGACAAAGGCGCGATGGCCCGCCGGCTGCCGAAGGTATCGACCCGCCCGGGTAGAGGCTGGAAGGGGCGGCGCGACGGGCGTTGCCAAGGATGCCTTTATCATGGGGCCGGGTTCTCTGCATAATAAAGGCTGCCTTTATTAAGGGCAAGTGGAGCCCGCCGTGGGCAAGCGAGCGCTTACCATGGGAACGGGTCGGTGATCAACCAATTCCTTGCTCGACTTTTCCCGTCGGTGTGATCTTCTATCCACGCAAGTGTCGTAACAGCGGTGCATACGATCTCAACCTGATCGGAAAACTCATGGTCACTTGCGAAGTGTTGTCAAATATGACAACATACGCACGTCGGAGTGATGTGTGACGAGGCCAACGCGACCCATTTCTTGGGTCAGCGCCGCCCGAAAGGCTTTCGAATCCTTTCCTGAGGGCGCACAGTCGATTTGCCTGGCGGTGCTGACGATTGCTGCGGAAGGTGGCAAGGCTGACATCGCCAAACCAATGAAGGGCCTGGGCTCCGGCGTATTCGAGATTGCGTTGCCTACCGCGGCAACGCCGTTCGAGTCATCTACGGCGTACAGCTCGGCGACGACATCTGGGTAGTGCATGCCTTCCAGAAGAAATCGACGCAGGGCATCAAGACCCCGAAGCATGAGATTGAGTTGATTAAGGACCGGCTTAGACGATTGAAGGAGTTGTTGCGATAAAGGGCGAACAGTTGGAAGTCGTTCGTGGAAGCGGAAACGTTTATCGTGACCTCGGTAAGGACAACGCGGACGTGAAGCAATTCAAGGCGTTGTTGGCTGCGGAAATCATCAAGACGCTGGACCGCGATCGTCTATCGGTGCGCCAAGCCTATGCGCGCACCGGCATCGCGGCGGCGGATTTCTCTCGCATCCGCAACGCCGATCTCGGTCGTTTCACGCTCGACCGACTGGTGGGAATTCTCAACCGCCTCGGTTCCCGGGTTGAACTGAAACTGAAGGTTAAGCCGGCGATCAGCATCGCACACTCGGCGCCAGGATGAGATAACGTACATCGAAAAGAGCGAGGCCGTGCCACGATAGGACATTGCATGTCCCTCATTGATGTCCTGACCCTCCAGGCGATTCAGAAGTTAGCGGACGAGCGAACGTTCGAGCGTGGCAAAGCCTACTTCCACGATGGCGCAGTCGGACTGCTTGATGCCGACGAGCAAGAGGTTCGCGCCAGCGTTCAGGGGACGCAGCGCTATCGCGTACGGCTCTCGGCACGATCGGATGATGAGCTGGAATACGAGTGCGATTGCCCGGTAGGCGATGATGGAACGTTTTGCAAACACGCCGTCGCAGTCGCATTGTCGTGGCTCGAAAACGCTGGCGAGGAAGTCTTCGTTCCAAGCGATAGCAAATCTGCTCGATCGCGCAAGAAACGCAAGACCCACGAGGAGCAGATTCGCGAATATCTCGAAACGTTGAGCGAAGGCGCACTGCGCGAGTGGCTCATGGAAGCCGCCGACCGTGATCGGGGGATTCGCGACAAGCTGTTGTTTGCGGCAAAGGCCAAAGGAGCGGGCGACGTGTCATCGCTCAAGTCAGTAGTCCGTCAGGCGACACGAGTCTCGGACTTTGTCGATTGGCGTCACGCAGGCGACTACGCTCAACGCCTCGCCGACCTGGCGCAGATGCTCGAACAGCGAATCGCCGATGGCGACCCGAAGCTGGTCGAGATCATCGAGCAAGCGATCGCGCAGGCCGAAGACGCTCTCGGGCATATCGACGACTCCGATGGCTCGGTCATGCCTACGATCATGCAATTGCGTGCGGTCCACGAGCGGGCATGCAACGATCTGAAGGCGGACCCGGTGGCGCTTGCCGAGCGACTGTTCCGATTCCAGACGACGGGCGACTGGGACACCTTCCACAGCGTGCTTCCAGCCTACGAGCGCGCGCTGGGGCAGTCTGGCCTCAGGCGGTATCGGGAGCTCGTCGAGACGGCGTGGAAGCGGTTGCCTGCGCTGGGCCCCGAAGCTTCCCGCACCCACTTCGACGTCGACCGCTTTCGCATCGAGCACGCGATGGAAGAGCTTGCCGAGCTCTCCGGCGACGTCGATGCATTGGTCGCCGTCAAGTCGCACAATCTCTCGAACCCGCACGCGTTCCTCGAGCTCGCGGAAGTCCTCAAGCGTCATGGCCGCCACGATGAGGCGCTCACCTGGGCCGAGAAAGGGATCGCCTCGTTCGGGGGCGAGCGGCTCGACGACCTGGTGAAGTTCTGCATCGACGAGCATCTACGTCGCGGCGACGCCAATCTGGTGGAATCGCTGGCCTGGCAACGGTTCGTGCGGCAGCCGGGCAGCGACTCGTACTTCGAGCTTGTTTCTATCGGCAAACGGATTGAGCGAGCCGACGACTTGGTGGCAAGAGCACTACACCATCTGTGGCAACTCGTTCGCGCCGAGGAAGCGCCGAACGCGAAGCGCCTTCCGAGCTGGCAGCCACCCATCCGGAGCGCGCTGGTCGCCGTTCATCTTCGTCAGAAGGATGCGGTGAAAGCGTGGGAAGCCTTTTGCGGCGGACCCGTCGATATGCGCCTATGGGACAAAGTTGCGGCGATGCGCGGCAAGACACATCCGGAAGAAGCCGTGATGCTTTACAAGCAACTGCTTCCGCATGTGGTGAGCGGGGGAACGCGCGGGGCGCAGTACGGTGAGGCGTTCGAGATCGTTAAGGCTATTTGGGAGCTCCGAGCTGCTCAGCGCAAGGACGCTGTCTTCAAACAAGAGCTCGACGAGGTACGAATGACGTGGAAGGCAAAGCGGAACTTCATCAAGCTGCTCGCCACGCTGGGATGATGATCTCGCGCTCGCGGCGACCGCCGCAAGCGATAAACACAATCCATCAACCCCGATTACCTGCCTTGGCAATTGTGGCGGTCGCTTGTGGCAAATAATCGGATTTCCGGGCATTCCAGAGCAAATTTAGCCCCACGTTTCAGAGGAGAGCCTAAAATGTGCGCGGGTTCGACCAGCGGCGCGAGCAGTGTAAGCGCCGCGCAGGACGCCGTGGCAAAGCGCACGGCGGTCCCGAGCGCGTTCAGCGCGAGGGATGGCGGCATCGCCGTAAGGCGGGGCCGCCACAATCCCGCCCTCTCCGCCGAGTACCCCTGATCCAACGCCGTCCCGGACCGTCCAGTGAAACATCACGCTAGCCGACCTGCCGGAGCAAATTCGCCCTGACTACGGGGGCGTCGTCAGTGGTTGCCTGTCGCCGTGTACGAGTCTGCAAGCAGCCCGCATGTCGATGTTTGACTGGACCGAACGAGACAAATTGGACGAGGTCGAACGCTACCCGTTGCGCGCGGGTGACTTCCCGATCCGTGGCCGTAGCGCATGGCTCAGGCTCTGGGAGCAGCTGCTCTCGCTGGCCAGGAACGCCTACGAGGATCCCGACGAGCAAGCACCATGGGACGAGGCACTCCAAGGACTTCCTCGAGGAGGCGGCGAGAGATCCACGCCCACCCGCGGGCCAAGCCCCGTGCTGCATCTTCGTGTCCCATCGCCGCGACGATGTCGACTACGCTGAGCGCATCGCCTATCTCGCGGCGCAGCGTGGCCTGCAGTATTGGCTCGATATCCATGATCCGGCGTTGGCCGCGGCCAATCGCGCCGGACTGCCCAGCCCTGCAAAGGAAGTACTTATCGCCGCCGTGATCGAGATGGGACTGCTCAACTCCACGCACGTGATCGCCGTGCACACGAAAAACAGTGACGGCTCAAAGTGGATTCCGTATGAACTGGGACGTGTCAAGCAGCGCAGGCTGTTTTCAAAGCCGCATATCCCCAACGCCTTGCCATAACCGCGGCTCACAGCCTGAGGGGTGCCGGGAATCATGCCGACACGGGCACGAACAAACCACCGCAATCCGAGTAGGCGCCATGCGCTCGCGGCCGCAGGGTGCCGGTGATTTGGCGTCCCAGCAAGGCGCACCAACGGAGGAGTATCATCAAGTCGAGCTTCAACACGGGGCTGAAAACGGGAGAGACGACATGGCGGCGGTCAACGTGGTGCGCTTCAGGGTAAAACCGGGAAACGAGCAGCAGTTCATCGACGCGCATCGCAAGATGCAACCCACGCTCAAGGGCTTTCTCGGCGGAAGTCTTATCAAGACGGGGGACCAGACCTTTTGCATGGTCGGGCAGTGGCGGAATTTCCAGAGCATCGTGAACGCACGCCCCCAAATGATCGCGATGCTGGACGAGGTGCGCGACCTGCTTGCGGAACTCGGTGGCGGGCTTGGCCTGACCGACCCAGTGTCGGGTGAAGTCGTCGTGAAATTGGCCGCGCCCAAGGCCGCAAAGAAGCGGCCCGCGCGCGTCCGCCGTACGACGAAGCCCACCGCGGGCAAACGTCCTGCGGGCAAGCGCGCTGCTGCAAAACGCAAGCGCTAAGCAGGTAGGTACCGCCGGAATATCTTCACGCCGCGACGTCGCGGTCGGCCTGCATTCGCTCGCCAAGGCGAAAGCATAATTGTGAACATGATTGTTCACGTCGTAGACGGCACGTACGAGCTCTTCCGGCACTTTTACGGGCAGCGGCGCTTCAACAAAGGCAAGGACCGCCCGTTCGCCGCCGTGATCGGCGTGCTGCAAACCGTGCTGCAGATGCTCGAGCAGGGCGCCACTCACGTTGGCGTCGCGACCGATCATATCATCGAGTCGTTTCGCAACCGCCTTTGGTCCAGCTATAAGACGAGCGAGGGCATCGAGCCGGCGCTTTTCGCGCAATTCCACCCGTTGGAAGAGGCGCTCGCCGCGATGGGCGTCGTCGTTTGGCCGATGATCGAGCTCGAAGCCGACGACGCGCTTGCCTCGGCCGCATGGATCGCGTCCGACGATCAGCGCGTAGATAAGGTTTGCATTTGGACGGTCGACAAGGATCTGGCGCAGTGCGTCCGCGGCGAGCGAGTCGTCCAGGTTGACCGCAGAGCGAAGAGGATCTTCGATGTCGAGGGTGTTCGCAAGAAGTTCGGCGTGGAGCCCGCGTTGATCCCCGATTTCCTTGCTCTGGTCGGCGACGCGGCAGACGGCTATCCGGGCATTCCGGGAATCGGGTCGGTCACCGCGGCACAGCTCTTGAACCGGTACGGTGCGATCGAAAATTTTCCGCCAGCGTCACTCGGCGAGCGTCGCGACCTCGCACTTCTCTTCAAGAACCTTGCAACGCTGAGGACTGACGCCCCGCTGTTCGGCGACGTTGAAGATCTGCGGTGGCGCGGTCCGACTAGCGATTTTGCCTCGTGGACGGAGCGCATGAAAGCGCCTCGGCTGCTCGAGCGCTGTCTCCGGGCGCAGGCGGTGGCAGACGGAGATCGAGGTTCACTTAGAGGCCCGGACTCTGTGTTGATCGATCGGCCCTGACTGGCCCAACACGAGCGGAGAATCGTATGGACGCCAAGAAGCTCGAGGCTCTGAAGCAGAAGTACGCCGGCGCCAAGGGCGGAGACATTTTCCATCCGCCTTTTGCGGCAGTCGCGGCTCAAGTTTTTTCCAAAGCCGATCAGCGAAAATGGCCGTTTGCGGGCGCGGCAACGTTTCTCGGCCTGCCTTATCGGCCGGAGTTGGCCGCAGCCCCGGATTTCGGTGGCCTGGATGTGGCGTTGGTCGGCGTACCCATGGACCTTGGCGTCACGAACCGCGCCGGAGCGCGCCTCGGCCCACGCGCGGTGCGGGCAGTAGAGAGGATTGGTCCTTATGAGCACGCATTGGGCATCGCGCCGTCGTTGCATGTGCTTGCTGCGGACGTTGGCGACGTGCCGATGAAAAGTCGCTTCAGTCTAGAAGAGTGCCATGCCGATATCGAAGCGTTCTTCGGGACGGTTCGTGCGGCCGGGGTGATCCCGCTCGCGGTGGGTGGTGACCATTCGATTACCTATCCGATTCTCAAAGCGCTTGGCAGAGGTGAGCCGGTTGGCATGGTTCATATCGACGCGCATTGCGATACCGGCGGAACATTCGAGGGATCCAAGTTTCATCATGGCGGTCCATTCCGACAGGCGGTCCTTGATGGAGTATTGGACCCGGAACGGTCTATCCAGATTGGAATCCACGGCGGTGCGGAGTATCTGTGGGAGTTCTCTATCGACAGCGGGATGACGGTCTTGCACATAGAGGACGTCGCAGAAATGGGCATACCGGCGGTCATTGAAAAGGCTCGCAAAGTAATTGGCGACGGGCCGACGTACGTTACGTTCGACATCGATGGCGTCGACCCAGGCTTCGCGCCGGGCACCGGCACACCGGAAGTGGGAGGGTTGACGCCACGCGAAGTACTCGCGATTTTGCGCGGCATCGCCGGCGCGCACATCGTCGGGGGCGACGTGGTCGAAGTGGCACCGCAATACGATGCCACAACCAATACGGCGCAGGTCGCGGCTCAAATCCTGTTCACAGAGCTATGTCTCGTCGCGCTCGACCCCCGATTTCTATCACGCCAGCATAAGGCCGAAAGATAGGCTGAGCGAGTCGCAGTTTCGAATCTGATCCGCAGTGAGAACACAAACCGGAAAGCCACGCTAGGGCGGTTGACCTTGCGCTCGTTGCCGTAGCGTATTCATGGCCGTTAAGCAGAGGGCCAGCCACGCGACGCCTTCACTCATGCTTCCCAACACGTCGCTTAAGTAGTGTACTCGCAGGTATATCCGACTCAGCCCGACCAACATCACGCAGAAGAAAGCGATCAGGGCCACCAGCGCGCTCCACCACCGCGCTCGAAGACAGACAATTACGTAGGTCGCCAGAAATCCATAGAGCAGCGTCGCCGCGGCTGCGTGCCCGCTCGGAAAGCCGTACGTCGTAAGCGTGAGCAAGAGATCGGAGAAATCCGGACGCGGCCGGTGGATAACTTCCTTGATGAGCGTATTAAGCAGCATGCCGCCGGGCATCGCGATGAGAAAAGCCATGAACCAATACCATTGCCGCTTCCATGCCAGAAACAGCGCCAGTCCACATGCCGTCGACACCATGGGAATCGTGTCATGAAAGCGGCTGATCAAAAGCATCACCTGAGTCAGCGTCGGAGTCGAGTGCGCCCCGAACCAGTTCGCTACCCGCACGTCAACATCGGTCAACGGATCGCCGCTTAGTACGTCCTCGGTAATTCCCCCGAATAGCCATGCTGCACCGAGGAGAACTAGCGCGCCGAGTGTGAGCTGCAAACCGAAGTAGCCGCGCGGCGAAAGGCGGGCGCGTGCAAACTCGATTGGCAGTGCGAACCGGCGTCGGGCAGCGTCGACGCTCGGATTGTCGAGGAACGCTCTCCATGGCCCCTTCATTTGGCGGACACCGTCATTTAAACGAGCGGGGAGATAAACCGATCACCAGCTTGTCAGCCGTCATGAGAAGCAGCCCGAAGGAGTGGCCAAGCTGAACCGGTATAGCGGGTAGAAGACGAAAGCTCAAAAAACGCGCTGGCAGCCGGATAGTACGACAGCTTGGCTCGCAAGATGGCCCATGAACGACCAAACTCGCGCTCATGGATGCGTTCTTGCCGGGCGTCGGCGGTTGGGAGGCGGTCTACAAACTGGTCGTGCTGGCGATCGCGATCCTCGCGCTCTATGCCGGTCACTTGGCGGGACCCTGGCGCCGGGTGTATGTAGTAAGCGCGGTGCTGGCTCTCTATTTGAATGTCTTCGTCGGAGTCGTCCAGGCGTTCCAGAAGCTCCCGCTGTTGGCGTCGCTGGCGCCGACCCAATCCGAGCCGCCATTCCTTATCGCGCAGGTCATCGTGCTTGTTATCTTCATCGTGCTCGCTGTCGTGGCCGTACGATCGTTTCACCCTCCGGCCAATGCACCGGCGTCACGCGTGATCTGATCTGAAGTTATTGTTTCAGGCACACAGGATTAGCGCACTTGGAGTCTGCCATGCCTGACGATGTGTCGCCTGAAGTCGCGAGCAGGTGGCACCAGATGTTTCCGGTGTTAACCGAGCCGGAAATAGCGCGCATCGGCCGGTTCGGCTCCGTGCGCCGTTTCGAGCGCGGTGCCCGCCTGTTCGCGGCGGGTGAGCCTGGTCCAGGAATGTTTGTCGTGTTGAAGGGCATCGTGGCGACCAGCCAGCGCGACGGCCTGGGCCACGTGGTTCCCATCGTGCGCCAGAAGCGAGGTGGATTTTTCGGCGAGGTTGCTTCACTTTCCGGAAGCTACGCGCTGGTGGACGGGTATGCCGAGGAGGATGTCGAGACGCTACTGGTGCCGCCTTCGCAACTGCGCGCCCTTATCATTGCCGAGGCGGACCTTGGCGAGCGCATAGTCCGCGCGCTGATCCTGCGCCGCGTCGGGCTGATCAAATCCGGTGCAAGCGGTCCGGTTCTGATGGGCCGGCCGGAATCTCCCGAGATGCTGCGATTGCAGAACTTCCTGAGCCGCAATGCCGTTCCGCATCAGGTCGTCGATCCCACGCAGGATGGGGCCGCGGCCGCGCTACTCGAGCAATACGGCGCGGCTCTGGCCGACGTGCTCGTGGTCTGCCCTGATGGCGCGGTACTGCTCAACCCCTCTGAAGACGCACTTGCCCGCAACCTGGGAATGCTCGATTCGGCCGAGCACAACGAGCTTTTCGATGTCGCGGTAGTAGGCGCGGGTCCCGCAGGGCTCGCGACCGCCGTGTACGCGGCTTCGGAAGGCCTGCACGTCGTCGTATTGGACTGCCGCTCGTTTGGCGGCCAGGCGGGGGCCAGCGCGCGTATCGAAAACTACCTGGGCTTCCCGACCGGCATCTCCGGTGAGGCGCTTGCCGGCCGTGCCTTCGTCCAGGCGCAAAAATTCGGCGCCAAGATTTTGATTCCGGCGCAGGCGGGGGCGCTGGACTGCAGCAGGGCAGGGCCCGGCGGCGAGTTGTCGTTGCAGCTCGTCGATGAGCGCCGGCTCAGGTCCAGGACGGTCGTGATTGCCAGCGGCGCACGTTATCGCCGGCCCGCGGTGTCCGGGTTGAGCGAGTTCGAAGGTAAAGGCATTTCGTACTGGGCATCCGGGCTCGAAGCGAAGATGTGCACGCACGAAGAAGTGGTCCTCGTAGGCGGGGGCAACTCAGCCGGGCAGGCCGCGGTGTTCCTGGCGCAGTACGCGACGAACGTATTCGTTCTCATACGCGGCCCCGGCCTCGCCGCGAGCATGTCACGCTATCTGATAGACCGCATAAGTGCCACGCCAAACATCGAGCTGCGGCCGCACACCGAACTGACACAACTTCACGGGGACCGGTCGGAAGGCCTCACCGCAGTGTCCTGGCGCGACAATCAAACAGGCGGCGAAGAGAAACGCCCGATCCGACACGTGTTCCTGTTCGTCGGTGCGGATCCCGAGACGCGCTGGCTGGAAAGCTGTGGCGTTGCACTCGACTTGCAGGGCTTTGTGCTTACGGGTCAGGCGGCAGGTCTTGCCGGGGAGCATGTGCCAGCTTCGCTCGAGTCGAATGTGCCCGGTGTCTTCGCGGTCGGCGACGTGCGCTCCGGTTCGGTGAAGCGCGTAGGCGGCGCGATCGGCGAAGGCGCTGCCGCCGTGGCACAGATTCATCAGTATCTTGCAACTGCGCGTCCAGCGTCCTAGGAGATGGGGAATGATCAACATAAGACACGCGAAAGAACGCGGGACCGCCAACTTCGGCTGGCTCGACAGCCGGCACACGTTCTCGTTCGGTGATTATCACGATCCGAAGCAGATGGGGTTTGGGCCGTTGCGGGTGATCAACGAGGACCGGGTCAGTCCCGGGCAAGGATTCCCCACCCATGGTCACCGCGACATGGAGATCATCTCTTACGTGCTGGAAGGTGCACTCGAGCACAAGGACAGTATCGGCACCGGGTCGGTCATCCGGCCGGGCGACGTGCAGGTCATGTCTGCCGGTACCGGCATCCGGCACAGCGAATTCAACCATTCGAAGACCGAGCCGGTGCACTTCCTGCAGATTTGGGTGGTGCCCGACCGTGAAGGGATTGCGCCGCGTTACGAGCAGAAGACTTTCCCTGATTCCGACAAGCGCGGCCGCCTTCGCCTCGTAGGCTCATCCGGCGGGCGCGACGGTTCCGTCGTCGTTCACCAGGACGTCGAGCTTTTCGCTGCGCTCCTGAATACCGGCGAGCAGGTAACGCTTCCTTTGGCGGCGGGGCGCAAGGGCTGGCTGCAGGTTGCGCGCAGCGCGGTGGCGATGAATGGCCGAGAGCTCAGTGTCGGCGACGGCGCGGCGATAGAGGGCGAGGCAACGCTGAGCGTGACCGCGAAGGTCGACGGGACGGAAATCCTCGTGTTTGATCTGCCGTAGAGGCGGACAAGAGTGGAAATCAGATGTTCCAATTAACCGTCCCCGCGAGCGCGACCGATCACACGATCGGCCCGGCGCATGCCGCGGTTACGGTCACCGAGTATGGCGATTTCGAATGTCCAAACTGCAAGCAGGCGGCGCCGGCGGTCAAGCTGTTGCTCGATCGCTTCGCGGGCCGCATCCGTTTCGTCTATCGCCATTTCCCGCTGGAGGAAGTTCATCCACATGCATTACATGCGGCGGAAGCGGCAGAGGGTTCGGGTGCGCAAGGAAGCTTTTGGCCGATGCATGATCTACTCTTCGCCAATCAAGCGCACTTGAAGCTGCATCAATTGCGCAGCTACGCAGAACGGCTGCAGCTCGACGTGGCGCGCTACACGTCCGAGATGGACGATCACGTCTACGTACAACGCATTCGTGAGCACGTGCAGAGTGGCCGAGAGAGTGGTGTTCGCAGTACGCCGACGTTCTTCGTCAACCGCAACATTCAAGACGTGTCTTTCGGCTTGCGGTTTCTGTTCGACGCGGTGGATGCCGCGCTGACGCGATGACCAAGGCTGTCGCGTGCGCCAAGTGCACGACGGCGCTCTGACGGACCTGGAGACTCGATGGAGCCCCCGCAATCCGCATCGCCTGCAGGACCGACACCATCGGCCCCGACACGTTCGCCATGGAGCCCGCTGCAAGCCACGCTGTTCCGCAATCTGTGGATCGCGACGATCGTTTCGAACGTGGGCACGTAGATGCAGGACGTCGGGGCGGGCTGGTTGATGACATCGCTATCCTCGTCACCGTCGATGGTGGCGCTCGTGGAAGCGGCAGACAGCTTTCCGGTGATGCTGCTTGCGCTTCCAGCCGGCGCGCTCGCCGATATCGTCGATCGCCGCCGGCTCCTGATCGCCATTCAGCTGTATTTGCTGATCGTGGCCGGCACACTTGGAGTCTTGACGTGGCTGGACCTCATGACCGCGTGGACACTCCTTGGATTCACCTTCGCCCTCGGGATCGGCACCGCAATGATGATGCCCGCGTGGGCGGCAATCGTCCCCGATCTTGTCCCGGCGGACGACATGCAATCCGCCATCGCGCTCAACAGCATTGCCATTAACGTATCGCGCGCGATCGGACCGGCGATCGCCGGGGTGCTCGTGGCCGCGATGGGTGCATGGCTTGTTTTCGTGCTCAATGCCCTGGCGTACCTCGGTATCCTTGCCGTGCTCCTGCGGTGGCGGCGCGAGCACCATAAGAGCTCGCTGCCCGCCGAACGCTTTCTGAGTGCGATTCGCGTCGGTATGCGGTTTGTCATGCATACCCGCACGTTGCAAGCTGTGCTCATTCGTGGAATTGCGTTCTTCGTGTTCGCCAGCGCGACCTGGTCGCTGTTTCCACTCATCGTCCGGCGAGAGCTCGGACGTGGCCCCGAAACCTACGGCCTGTTGCTGACCTGCATAGGTGTCGGTGCGGTTGCCGGAGCCATGCTGCTGCCTCGCGTGCGAGCGAAGATCTCGCGCGATGCACTGGTCGCAGCAGCGAGCGCACTTTACGCGCTTGCCGCCCTCGCGCTCGCGTACTTGCAGAATATCGGTCTGTTGGCAGTGGCCATGCTCGCCACCGGCGTCGCCGGATCTCGATTCTTTCAGCGCTCCAGGTCTCCGCGCAACTGACGCTGCCCGCATGGGTACGGGCGCGCGGGCTGGCTGCCTTTGTCGTCGTATTCATGGGTGGAATGGCGCTCGGCAGCATTTTGTGGGGGCAGGTCGCGACGCGGATCGGGATTCCCGCCGCGCTGACGACCGCAGCCGTCGGGACGGTGCTCGCCATCGCGTTGACCTGGAGATTCAAGCTCGGACAGCACCAGGTCCTCGATTTCACGCCGTCGCTGGACTGGCCGGCTCCCGTGATGGCCGAGATGCCGGAGCCCGATAGCGGCCCGGTCATGGTGACCATCGTATATCGCGTTCAACCCGCCAAGCGTGCCGAATTCGTCGCCGCGATGCAGGCTGTGCGGGAAATGCGTCGCCGCAACGGCGCGTATTTCTGGGAGCTATTTCACGACTCGGCAGATCCCGCGCGCTTATGCTTCATGGACGAATCGTGGCTTGAACACCTGCGCCAACACGAGCGCGTAAGCGTCGCCGATCGCGAGATTCAGCAACGTGCAAAGCAGTTCATGGTCGAAGGCGAATCGACAAAATCTTCGCACTGGCTCGCCGATCGGGAAGCGTGATCTCCAGGGGCGAGTCGCGGCCAAAGCTGCGGGAATGGTTTGTCCCGCAAGAATCCTGCACCTGCTGCTTATCAAGGGCGGATTGGAGTCCGCGAGCAGGAACGCGGGTACAATCAAGACATGTCACATTAGTCGGCGCGGATGCGCTTTCCGCCATACTCATCGCGCATCGCTGCGCGCGAATTCAACGATGAAGCTCACCGTCCAGCAACCTGGCGCAAAGGAAATCAAGGTCAAGCTGTTGCTCGCGGGCGGTCAGTCGGCGACGCTTGTCGTTGCGCCGGAGCATCCGCTGCTCGGCCAGCTGCTCGCGACCGTCGCCGCCGCCGACGGCACCGCGCCTGGAGCTCATCCATCCGTGTTTCAGATCCCGATGGAGGGCGGCCGCGCGTCGCTGGCGTTTGCTGCCCATCAGCTCGTCGGCGTAATCACCGATCCGGCGGTTGTGATTCGCGGCGACGCACCGCCGGAAGACGTCACGGTGCCGGTTGCTTCCGCCGCTGTCGTCGCCGCGGCTGCTGCCAGCGCGGCGCAGGGCCACGGCAGCCTGGTCCGGCATCCGGTCGTGCAGCTCGACGGGTTCCTCAGCGGCTCGGAAGTCGCATGGTTGATGGAGCTCGCCTTTGCCGCCGAGAGCCGCTTCGTTCCCGCGCGCGTCACCGACAACAAGGAGGACTATCGGCAATCGTTCATGCTCGCGGCGCCGGATGCGCTGAAGCAGCTGTTCATCGCCAAGATCACCGCGGCGATGCCCGAGGTCATGCCGCAGTTGCGGCTGGGGCAGTTTGCGCTGGGCGCGATCGACTGCCAGGTGACGGCCAGCGTCGACGGCAGCTACTTCAAGGCGCACACCGATGCTGGCGCAAACGAGACTTACAAGCGGCAGTTTACCTACGTGTATTACTTCAACCGCGCGCCCAAGGGCTTTACCGGGGGCGAATTGCGGATCTATGATGACACGATCCGCAACGGCAAGCTCGCGGTCACCGATTCGTTCCAGGTCATCGAGCCGCGGCACAACAGCATGGTGTTCTTTCAGGCCGCGGTGATGCACGAGGTAATGCCGGTCAGCATCCCGTCGAAGCAGTTTCGCGACGCGCGCTTCACCGTCAACGGCTGGATCGAGAAGGCGTAGCCTGGGTTGAGCGCGCAGCGCGAAACCCGGGGCCGCATAGTCATTGCGAAGATCCCCGGGATTCCCCCTGATCAAAGCCTGCCCCGGACTTGATCCGGGGTCCGGGATCATCCCGGGCTACATTCGCGCTGGATCGTTTACGAATCGATTCGCACGCGCCCCGCGGCCGCGAGCGTCAGATCGGCGTGCAGAAGATCACGTTGTGGGGGCCGAAGCCCGATGGCACCCAGGCGCGGTTGATCATCGCCACGCGCACCGACAGATCGATCGTGTGACGCTGATTCGCATCGTGGCGATTGTCGAAGAAACGGTAGACCGGCAGCGTGTTCGTCGGGCACGCGCCGTTGACATCGGGCAACAGCACGTAGAACGCGGCTGGGAGCTCCAGGATCCAGATTCCGGGCCAGCGCGTGATGATGAACTGGCATTCCGACGCGTTCGCGGTGTAGTAATGCGCATCGATCAGCGGGTCGGGGCTGTAGAACCGGCACACCGGTACCGCGTTCAGCGGCGCCAGCGCGGGATCGACCCAGGCGTAGAAAAGCTCGCCGGTACGCTGAAACGTATTCCTCAGCACCGCGTCGACGAACGCGATCTCTCCCGGGTCCGTCGCCATGAAAAAATGATCCTTGTCGGCGCGATAGTACTCGATGACCGGTACCGTGCCGGCGGGCGCCAGGTTGGTGGCGGGAATCGTGCTCTGCAGCGCCAGGCTGGCATCGAGCAGTCCGGACCCGCACGCACCTCTGTTGCCGCACGCCGTTCCTTGCGCGAAGGGGCGCGTGGTGTCGATGATGATCTCGCGGATGCGACCCGGCGTGAGATTCGCATTGCGCGCGATTATCAAGGACGCCGTCGCAGAAACGTAGGGCGCCGCAAAGCTGGTGCCGACCGCAAACTCGTAGTCCGGGTTGCCGGGCCCCGCCGTGCCGTCGTTGCCGGTCGACAGGATCCAATCGGCGAGCACACCGTCGCCGCCAGGCGCCGAAAGATCGACGCGCCGGCCGAAGTTCGTGTAGCTCGCGATATCGCCTTGGCGCGTGCTTGCGCCGACCGTGATGACGCCGCTGCAATTGGCCGGATTGAAATTGCTCACGTCCACGCTTGCGTTGCCGGCTGAGACGACGACTACTGCGCCTTGCGCCATCGCAGTGTTGACGGCTTCCTGCAAGGACTGCGGACAATACCCAAGCCCGCCGAGACTCATGTTGATCACGCGCGCCGGGTTGGGATTCGGCGGCACGCCGGCCACCGGCACGCCGGCGGCCCACAATACGCCGTCGAGGATGTCGTCGAAGGTGCCGCCGCACTTGCCCAGCGTGCGCACGGGCAGGATCTTCGCGTTCCAGTCGAGACCGGCGATGCCGACGCCGTTGTCGGTGTTGGCGGCGATGAGGCCGCTCACGAAGGTGCCGTGAAAGAAGCTCGGCTCGCCGGGGGTGCCGTCGCCGCATTCGTTGTCGCGCGTTGCATCGCCCGGGTCGCTCGGATCCGAATCCCGGCCATTGCCATCGTTCGCGGTTGTCGGATCGCTGATGAAGTCAGACCCAGCCAGGATGCGGCCAGCGAGATCGGGATGCGGGGTGATGCCCGTATCGACGACGGCCACGACCACGTTCGGGTTACCGATCTCCAGGTCCCACGCCGCTGGCGCGTTGACGCCGCCCGCGGCTCCCGTCAATGCCCACTGCTGGCTGTAGAGCGGATCGTTCGGAATGCGGGTCGGGAACGCGCGTCGCACCGGGTCGGCGTATTGCACGGCGCTGTCGAGTTGCAACAGCTCAGCCATGCCGTCCAGCAGATCTTCCGGCACCCGTTGGCTCAACGTCAGCACCCACACATTGCCGATCTGGCGCTCGACGCTAAGCGGCATGCCGACGAGGTCCGTCCATCGCGGCAGTAGCACGGTCCAGTCGGGCAGGGGATCGCCGACTAAGCGGACCATCAGCTTGCGACCCTGGAACGGGCTCGGCGTCAGGGCCTTGGCCCTGGTCGCCGACGGGTCGATCGACTCGGCCCAGAGGACGCTGCGGTCTTCGTTCAGTCGCCGCAGCAATGCGTTGGCGTCGGCGCGGGCGAGCGGTTGGCCGAGCGTGAATTCCAGGCCACCGGTGCGCGTCGTGCCCGAATGCTCGATGGACATGCCCGCCAGCGCCTCCAGCTTCGCGAGCGCGTTGGCAGGCAGCTGACCGGGCGCCGCCGCGAACGGGTGCAACATCAAACGGATCCGGGAAACATCCTGCGCTCCAGCCGTCGTGGCGAAGGCAGCGAGAAGCAGCAGAAGGCTCAACCGAGACAACGATCGTTGCAGCATGGTGAACTCCGAGGTCCCTTGCGCCTGGACGCGACGCCTCGCCCATGCGCCGTCCTGGCAGGTCCGAGCCATCCTACACAATGACAATGGAATTGTCAGCCCGAATGGCGGGAAAAACGCGCCATTTAGGGCTTTCACGCTGGAAAAGCGGCAGCGACGTCGCTCTGTCCGTCCCGCGACCGCAGCGGTCGGCAGATCAACTTTCCGTGGCGTGCGCCGGCGTGAGCGCACGGCTGTAGGGCGACAACAACTTGACCATTTGCGCAAATATCCGCGGATTCGCAGCGACCACCCGCCCGCCGTAAAGATACGTTCCCTCGCCGTCTAGGTCGCCGACCAGCCCGCCCGCCTCAACGATAAGCAAACTGCCGGCGGCGACGTCCCAGGGATTCAGGCCCACTTCCCAGAAGCCGTCGTAATAACTCGCGGCGACGTACGCGAGGTCGAGCGCCGCCGAGCCGGGACGGCGAATGCCGGCGGCCCCGAGCGTCATTGACTTGAGCATCCGCAAATAAACGTCGAGGTTGCCGCCGTCCCGGAACGGGAAGCCGGTGCCGATCAGGCAGTCCTTCAAATGCTGGCGGCGCGACACGCGGATGCGGCGATCGTTGAGAAACGCCCCGCGTCCGCGCGTCGCGGTGAAGAGGTCGTTGCGGACGGGATCGTAGATGACGGCCTGCGTGATCTGCCCCTTGTGCTGCAACGCGATCGACACGCAATACTGCGGGAAGCCGTGCAGAAAGTTGGTCGTGCCGTCGAGCGGATCGATGATCCACACGTGATCTGCCGCGGCGTTGGCGCCTTGGGCGGTGCCTTCCTCTGCTAGAATCGCGTGATCGGGATACGTGGCATGCAGCGTATCGACGATCGCGGCTTCGGCGGCGCGATCGACTTCGCTGACGTAATCCTTGGGACCCTTGGCGGTCACGGTGAGAAGATCGAGATCGCGCGCGCCGCGATTGATGACGTTGCCGGCGCGGCGCGCGGCTTTGACCGCGGTCGTGAGCATCGGGTGCATGATCGCCATCGCCGAGCATTCTACCTGCATTCCGCGCCATCTCTCTTGCCTGCGCCCGCGCTGACCTCGCCGCTCGAGCGGATCCGTGTCGTCCTTTGCGCGACCAGCCATCCCGGCAACATCGGCGCGGCCGCGCGCGCCATGCGCGCGATGGGCCTTTCGCGGCTCACGCTCGTGACGCCGCGACAATTCCCCGACCCCGACGCGGACGCGCGTGCTGCCGGCGCGATCGCGTTGCTGCGTGCCGCGACGGTCGTACCCACGCTCGACGCCGCGCTTGCCGGCGCAACGATGGCGATCGGGCTTTCGGCGCGACCGCGCGAATTTGCCGGCGCCGCACTGCCGGTGCGCGCGGCTGCCCAGGAAGCGGTACGGCACGCGGCGGATGGCGAAGTCGCCGTCGTGTTCGGCTCCGAAATGTCGGGACTGTCCAACGACGAGCTCGCGCGCTGCCAGATCGTGGCGACAATTCCCGGAGAACCGGGGTACGCGTCGCTCAATCTCGCGGCGGCGGTGCAAGTCGCCGCATATGAGCTGTTCCTCGCCGCACATGGCGAAGCGGTGTGGACCGCCCCCGCGTTCGCGCCGGCCACGCTGGACGAAATCGAGGAGCTGTTCGCACACGCCGAGCGCACTCTGATCGCGATGCGCTTCCTCAATCCGCGGCAACCGAAGCGCCTCCTGCCGCGGCTCCGGAGGCTGTTCGCCCGGGCGCGATTGGAGCGGGAAGAAGTCAATATCCTGCGCGGTATTCTGGCGCGCATCGACCAGCTGCTCGATCGCCGCTCCTGATCCAGTCCCCGCCGTGACCGACGCCCCGTCACCTTCGCCGCCCGCTGCATCCGTATGCCGGAACTGCGGCGCGACGGCGGCGGGAACGTATTGCCCGAATTGCGGGCAGGAGACGAGTCTCGCGCTGCCGACGGTGCGCGCCTTTCTGCGCGACGCGGCGGGACGCTACGTCGCGCTCGACGGCCGCCTGTGGCGAACGATGGCGGCGCTGCTGTTCCGCCCCGGATTTCTCACCAGGGAATATTTTGCCGGCCGACGGTGGCGCTATATCCGCCCGGGGCGGCTTTTCCTCGTGTTGTCGATCGCGCTCTTCGCGCTGCTGCGCTTCACAAGCGAGCCGGTCGACAGTGGAAAGCTGGTTCGGCCGGACGCCGACGAAATCGCGCGCGATGCCGAAGAAGCCAGGCAGCACAAGGGCTTCAGCATCGGTCCGGATCTCGACTTGCGCCTGAACGTCGACGCCGGCTCTTGGCTCGACCCGCTGCGGCGACGCATCGATCAGTTCAATCAGCTATCGAGCACAGGAAGGGTAGAGCAGCTTTTCGCCGGGATGTTCCGCTATGGTCCCTACGCCGCATTCGTGCTGCTGCCGCTGTTCGCACTGCTGCTCAAGCTCATGTATCTCGGGCGCGCCCGGCGCTATCCCTCGCGCCCCCGGCAATACACCGCGCATCTGCTGTTCGGCGCGTACAACCATGCGTTCATTTTCCTGGCGGTTGCCCTGCTCGCGCTTCTGCCGTCCGGCCCGCTGAGCGGAGCGGTCGTCATCTGGACGATCGTCTATCTGCTGTGGTCGATGAAAGCCGTCTACGGCGGTCGCTGGTCCGGTGTGCTCGCGCGCGCGCTCGTGATTTTTATTGTGTATACGGTGTTTTTTGCGCTCGTCGTCGCCGGCCTCGTCGTCGCCGCAGTCATGCTCCGCTGATCGCGTGACCTGCCTTGGCCCGCGTGGCCGAAATCCCGCCCGACTCCGGGTGCTTGAAACGATCGCGACTCGGCGCCAAATAGTTGAGTGATTCGCTCGGCTATGGGAAAATATTCCGATGTTTGCGCGACTTCGTGAAGACATCGCGGTCGTCTTCGACCGCGACCCGGCCGCCCGCAGCACTTGGGAGGTCCTGACCTGCTATCCCGGGCTGCACGCGCTGGTCTGGCATCGCTGGGTCGCACATCCCCTGTGGCGCGCGGGGTTCCGATGGCTTGCGCGCTGGCTGTCCCACTGGGGTCGGTGGCTCACCGGCATCGAGATTCACCCCGGGGCGACGATCGGCCGCCGCGTGTTCATCGACCACGGGATGGGTGTGGTCATCGGCGAGACCGCAGAGATCGGAGATGACTGCACGCTGTATCACGGCGTCACGCTTGGCGGCGTCAAATGGGAAAAGACCAAGCGCCACCCGACGCTCGGGCGCAGGGTGGTCATCGGTGCCGGGGCGAAGGTCCTGGGCCCGATTCTGGTCGGCGATGGCGCCAAGGTCGGCTCCAACGCGGTGGTCGTACGCGACGTGCCGGCCGGAGCAACCGCGGTCGGAATTCCGGCCCGGATCGTCACCGAGGACGACGTTCTGCGCCGGGAGAAGCAGGCGACCAAGATCGGGTTTTCGGCCTATGCGATCAGCGCGGACATGAACGACCCGATGGTCCAGGCCGTCCATTCGCTGCTCGACCATGCCGCCGCCACCGACGACAGGCTCAAAAGACTCGTCGACCTCCTGCAGAGGGGGGGCTTCGACTGTGGTGACGCCAAGGCCACTGCCGACCGGTTCGATCCGGAGCAGATCAACAAAATGCTTGAGTGAACTCCTGGGGCTTTTAGTTGACTAATTTGATCGGGAATTATAGAATTCGTGTTGCCCGCCGGCATTCATTCCCCGGCCGGCCAGGATAAGAAACCATGCGACTTACGACCAAAGGACGTTTCGCCGTAACGGCGATGATCGATGTTGCAATGCACAATGGCCGAGGGCCGGTGACGCTCGCCGGCGTTGCCGATCGGCAGAAGATCTCGTTGTCGTATCTGGAACAGCTGTTCGGCAAGCTCCGACGTTATGGACTGGTCGACAGCGTCCGCGGACCGGGTGGAGGCTACAACCTTGCACGCCCGGGGACCAGCATATCGGTGGCGGACATCATCACCGCGGTCGACGAGCCGATCGATGCGACGAAATGCGGCGGCAAAGAGAACTGCCAGGACGACAAGCGATGCATGACGCACGAGCTGTGGGCGAACCTCAACACGCATATCTTCGCGTTCCTGAGCTCGGTGACGCTCGAGCAACTGGTGCGACAGCAGGACAAGCCGGAAGTGGCCGTGCTGCAGGATCATCGCCTGCCGGGCAAGAAGCCCGAGCCCGCGGCAGTCGTTTAAAACCTCGATGAATCGGACTCCCGGACCAGCGATGAAAAAACCGATCTACCTCGACTACTCCGCGACGACGCCGGTCGACCCGCGCGTCGCGGCGAAGATGATTCCGTATCTGACCGAGCATTTCGGCAACCCCGCTTCGCGCTCGCACTCGTTTGGCTGGGAAACCGAGAAGGCGGTCGAGGAGGCGCGCGATGAAGTGGCGCGGCTGGTGAATTGCGACCCGAAGGAGATTGTCTGGACATCGGGCGCGACCGAGGCGATCAATCTGGCCGTCAAGGGCGCGGCGCATTTCTACAAGGACAAGGGCAAACACCTCGTCACGGTCAAGACGGAGCACAAGGCTACGCTCGACACCATGCGTGAGCTCGAGCGCGACGGTTTCGAGGTGACGTATCTGGATGTCGAGGAAGACGGACTTGTCGACCTGGAGAAGTTCAAGGCCGCGCTGCGGCCAGACACGATCCTCGCTTCGGTCATGTACGTCAACAACGAGATCGGCGTGATTCAGGATATCCCGGCGATGGGAGAGATCTGCCGCAGCCGCGGCATCATCTTCCACGTCGACGGCGCGCAAGCCACCGGTAAAGTGCCAATCGACCTCGCAGCGCTCAAGGTAGACCTGATGAGTTTCTCGGCGCACAAGACTTACGGGCCGAAGGGCATGGGTGCGTTGTTCGTCCGGCGCAAGCCGCGCGTGCGCATCGAGGCGCAAATGCATGGCGGCGGTCACGAGCGCGGCATGCGCTCGGGTACGCTGCCGACGCACCAGATCGTCGGCATGGGCGAAGCATTCCGGCTGGCACGGCTGGAGATGGCAAGCGAAAACGAGCGCATCCGTATGCTGCGCGACAAGCTGTGCAAGGGCCTCTCCGAGATCGAAGAGGTGTACATCAACGGCAACCTCGAGCGGCGCGTGCCGCACAACCTCAACATAAGCTTCAACTTTGTCGAGGGCGAGAGTCTGATCATGGCGATCAAGGATGTCGCTGTGTCTTCGGGCTCGGCATGCACGTCGGCATCGCTGGAACCGTCGTACGTGCTGCGTGCGCTCGGCCGGAGCGACGAGCTCGCGCACAGCTCGATTCGCTTCACGGTCGGACGGTTCACGACAGAAGAGGAGGTCGATTACACGGTCGACCTGCTCAAGAGCAAGATCGCCAAGCTGCGCGAGCTTTCGCCCTTGTGGGAAATGCACCAGGAAGGTGTCGACCTCAATACCGTGGTATGGGCCGCGCACTGACGGCCGGTTGGAAGCATAAAGGAGTACTGAAATGGCATACAGCGACAAGGTTCTGGATCATTACGAAAACCCGCGCAACGTCGGTTCGTTCGCGAAGGATGCGGACGACGTCGGCACGGGAATGGTCGGCGCGCCGGCCTGCGGCGACGTGATGAAACTGCAGATCAAGGTGGGCCCGGACGGGCGGATCGAAGACGCCAAGTTCAAGACCTATGGCTGCGGGTCGGCGATCGCGTCCTCCTCGCTCGTCACCGAATGGGTGAAGGGCAAGACGCTTGATCAGGCGACGGGCATCAAGAACACGCAGATCGCCGCGGAGCTATCGCTGCCGCCGGTGAAGATCCACTGCTCGATCCTGGCCGAAGACGCGATCAAGGCAGCGGTGGCCGACTATCGCAAGAAGCATGGTGGTGACGGCCAGCCTCAGGGTCAGACCGCCCTAGCGCAGGCCACGCCCGTGGCGGCCGATTGAGCGGTACACGCATGATCACGCTTACGGAGAACGCCGCAAAGCACGTCTCCAGCTTCCTGAGCAGGCGCGGGAAGGGGGTCGCATTGCGCCTGGCCGTGCGGACGACCGGATGTTCCGGTCTCGCCTACAAGCTCGAATACGCCGACGAGATTCGCCCCGAAGATCACCGCTTCGACAGCCGCGGCATCACGGTTGTGGTTGATCCCAAGAGCCTGCCGTACCTCGATGGCACCGAGCTCGATTTTGCGAAGGAAGGATTGAACGAAGGCTTCAAGTTCAATAATCCCAACGTGAAGGATGAGTGCGGCTGCGGCGAATCATTTAACGTCTGAACGGCCGCGCTACCCGGAGCGTCGCGCGCATTCAGCACCTCAGCTCGGCGAGCGACAGCAAGGGGCGGCCGCCGGGGACCCATCTTATAGATCCCTTGATTCCCGTCGCCGGCGTCGCGCGTGCCGCGGAGATTTCGCGGCAATTGCGGCGTCCGTTCCCGTCTCTCCCCGTAAGAAGGGGAGGCGCAGATGATCGACTTCTCCCAGAATTACTTCGCACTCTTCGGCCTGCCGCAGAGCTACCGCTTCGATCCGGAGAAGCTCGATGCCGCGTACCGCGCACTGCAGCGCGTGGTGCACCCCGATCGCTACGCCGCAGCGGGTGACGCGGAGCGCCGCGTGGCCCTGCAATCCTCCGCGCGCGTCAACGAGGCTTACCGCGCGCTGAAGGATCCCGTCGGCCGTGCGCAGTACTTGCTGTCGTTGCGGGGGATCGATGCGCTTGCGGAAACGAATACGGCGCTGCCGGCGGAGTTTCTGCAGCACGAGCTCGAGCGCAGGGAAGCGGTTGGCGAAGCGCAGTCTGCGCGCGATGCGGACCGCCTTGCCGTGCTGCTGCGCGAGGTGCGCTCGGACGCCGCCGTGCTGGAGACCACGCTTGCCGATCGTCTCGACGCGGAGGCTTGGGATGACGCGCGTGACGCCGTGCGCGAATTGCGCTTTCTGACCAAGGTCGCCGGCGACATCGAGACGGCAATCGGCGAGGTCGAGGGCTGATGGCGCTGTTGCAGATCGCCGAACCGGATTCCGCGCCCGCGCCGCATCAAAATCGGCTTGCGATCGGGATCGATCTCGGGACCACCAACTCGCTTGTCGCGACCGTGTGGCACGGCATCCCGGTCGTGCTGCCCGACGCGGAGGGTCGGCCGCTGTTGCCGTCGATCGTGCGTTACGCCGATCGCGGTGTCGATGTTGGCTACCCGGCCCAGGACGCGCTGGTCGCCGACCCGCAGAACACGATCGTGTCGGTCAAGCGCCTGATGGGGCGAGGTCTCGCCGACCTCTCCGATGCGCGGCGCTTTCCGTATCGTTTCATCGACGCGCCGGGAATGGTGCAGATCGAAACGCGCAGCGGAATACGTACGCCGGTCGAGGTATCGGCCGAGATCCTGCGCGCGCTGCGGCTGCGCGCCGAAGCAAGTCTCGGTGGCACGCTGGCTGGCGCAGTCGTGACCGTGCCGGCGTACTTCGACGACGCGCAGCGGCAAGCGACCAAGGACGCGGCGCGACTCGCGGGCTTGAATGTGCTGCGACTGCTGAACGAGCCGACGGCGGCAGCGATCGCCTACGGCCTCGACAACGCATCCGAGGGCACCTATGCGGTCTACGACCTGGGCGGCGGGACCTTCGACCTGTCGATCCTCAAGCTGTCGCGCGGCGTCTTCGAAGTGCTCGCGACCGCCGGCGACACCGCGCTCGGCGGCGATGATTTCGATCATCGTATCTACTGCTGGGCGCTGGAGACCTCGCGCGTCGGTCCCGTGTCGGCGTCCGATACGCGTCTCATCATGCTCAAGGCCCGCGAGGCGAAGGAAAACCTGACGACGCACGCTTCGACTTCTCTCGTCGCGACGCTGTCGACGGGCGAGCGTATCGATCTGACGCTGACCGCGGCGACCTTCACCGCCATTACCGAAACGCTCGTGGGCAAGACGCTTGGCCCCGTCAGGAAGGCGCTGCGCGACGCGAAGCTCACGCCCGCCGAGATCGACGGCGTCGTCATGGTCGGAGGCGCGACGCGCATGCCCCAGATTCAGAAAGCGGTCGCGACGTTCTTCGGTGCTCCGCCGCTCAACAACCTCAATCCCGATCAGGTCGTCGCGCTCGGAGCCGCGATTCAAGCGAACGTGCTCGCGGGCAATCGCGCGAGCGACGAAGACTGGCTGTTGCTCGACGTCATCCCCCTATCGCTGGGCCTTGAAACGATGGGCGGATTGACCGAGAAGATCATCCCGCGCAACGCGACAATCCCCATCGCGCGCGCACAGGAGTTCACGACCTTCAAGGACGGCCAGGCCGCGATGTCGATTCACGTCGTGCAGGGCGAGCGGGAGAAAGTCACCGACTGCCGGTCGCTCGGGCGTTTCGAGCTCCGCGGGATTCCGCCGATGGTGGCGGGGGCAGCGCGCATTAACGTAACGTTCCAGGTCGACGCCGACGGCTTGCTGTCGGTTTCGGCGCGCGAGCAGACGACCGGCGTCGAGGCGGCGATCACGGTCAAGCCCTCGTACGGACTCGCCGACACCGAAATTGCGCGCATGCTCCAGGAGTCGCAGGCACACGCCGCCGATGACATGGAGGCGCGCGCGCTGGCCGAAGCGCAGGTCGAGGGCGAACGCATGCTCGCCGCGACCGTAAGTGCGCTTGACGCCGATGGCGATCTGCTCGCTCCCGAGGAGCGCGCGAGCATCGACGCCGCGATGGCGACGGTGCGGCAGCTCGTCGCGAGCGCGGATCGCCACGCGCTCGCCACCGCCGTCGCCGCACTGAACCTCGCGACCGAGGAGTTTGCTACGCGGCGCATGGACCGCAGCGTTGCCGGTGCGCTCGCCGGCCGCAGTGTGGATTCGCTGGCGGGGGACTAGCGCATGCCGGAAATCGTCGTCCTGCCGCACGCGGAGCTCTGCCCCGAGGGCAAGACGTTCGAGGCCGCGAAGGGCGAATCGATCTGCGATAATTTGCTCGATCACGGCATCGAGATCGAGCACGCCTGCGAAAAATCCTGCGCCTGCACGACGTGTCACGTGATCGTGCGCGAGGGATTCAACTCGCTGTCGCCGTCCTCCGAAGACGAGGACGACCTGCTCGATCGCGCCTGGGGTCTGACCCCGGTGTCGCGGCTTTCCTGTCAGGCCAAGGTCGGCGACTCGAAGCTCGTCATCGAGATCCCGAAATACACGATCAATTACGCCAAGGAAATCACCAAATGAAATGGACCGACAGCCGCGAGATCGCGATCGCGCTTGCCGATGCGCATCCCGACGTCGATCCTGATCGCGTGCTCTTTACCGACCTGCGGCGCTGGGTGCTCGAGTTGCCCGGTTTTGACGACGACCCGAAGCACAGCGGCGAAAAGATTCTGGAAGCGATCCAGATGGCGTGGATCGACGAAGGCGGTTTCGAAGAGGAATGACGACGTCTCCATGACCGCTCCGCTGACCGCACTGTATGCGGGCGTGCTCGGACTGTTGCTGGTGGCGCTTGCCGCGCGCGTTTCGCTGTTGCGCAGCAAGCTCCGGGTGGGCATGGGGCACGGCAACGACGCGCACCTGGCGCGGGCAATCCGCGCGCACGGCAACGCGGTCGAGTGGATCCTGCCCATGCTGCTGCTTTTCCTTGTCGCCGAGCTGGACGGAGCCAACCGGATCTTTCTGCACGTCTGCGGCATAACCTTTGTCGGCGCCCGCATCGCTCATGCCGCCGGCCTGTTGCGCACGTCGAGAGAATCGTCCGGGCGCTTCTGGGGAATGGCCGCCACCTGGCTCGTCATCGCGGTGCTGGCGCTGTGGGACATCGCCGCGTTCGGGCGGACGGGCCTCGGGTTCTTGCGGTAGCTCGCGGTTACACGAAGAGTAGCCCGGGATGAGGTGGCAGCCGAATCCCGGGAAAGCGCCCCGGGTTTCGCTGCACTCAGCCCGGGCTACGCAAACAACCCCGGGCGACGTCCCTGCGGTAACGGGTAGCCTGGGATGAGGCGGCAGCCGAATCCCGGGAAAGCGCCCCGGGTTTCGCTGCGCTCGACCCGGGCTACGTAAACGGCGGGTAGCCTGGGATGAGGCGGCAGCCGAATCCCGGGAAAACGCCCCGGGTTTCGCTGCACTCAACCCGGGCTACGTAAAGAGGTTGAGGATCGCGTCCAATCCGCAGTGGTCGATCGCGTAAGTGGTTTCCGCCCGTACGACCGGCTTGCCGTGGTACGCGACACTGACGTCGGCGAGCCGCAGCATCGGCAAGTCGTTGGCGCCATCGCCTATCGCCACGGTCAGCGCGTCGTCGTCCTTGAGCTCGCGCCCGAGACGCGCGAACGTCGCCGCCTTCGCCTCACCATCGACAATCTCGCCGGAGGTGCGGCCGGTCAGGCGGCCGCCGGCGATCTCCAGCGTGCTGGCGACGACATGGTCGAGACCGAGCCGGTCCTTGAGCCGGTCGGTGAAGAAGGTGAAGCCGCCGGAGACGAGAAGCGTCTTGGCACCGGCGCGCGCGAATCCGGCGAGCATGCGCTCGGCGCCGGGCGAGAGCCTAAGGCGCTCGTCGTAGACGCGCGCGAGCGCTTCCGTGTCGAGTCCCGCGAGCAGCGCGACGCGGCGCGTCAGGCTCTCGCGAAAATCGATTTCGCCGCGCATCGCGCTCGCGGTAATCGCGGCGATCTCCGGCTTGATGCCCTGCATGTCGGCGATCTCGTCGATGCACTCGATGCTGATCAGCGTCGAATCCATGTCCATCGCCACCAGCCGCACGCGGTCGAGGCCTTGGTCGTGCGGCACGAAACCGAAGTCGATGCCTGCTTCCGCGCAGAGCGCGGCCACGCCGCCTCGCTGTCGCGCGGGCGACAGGCGGAACGCCTGCGTGCTCGCGGCAGAGAGCGCAACGATCGCGTCGGCTCCCGCCAGGCGCGCCAGCTGCTTGATCTGCGGCGTGGCGATATCGGGAGCCTGGATGACGAGGTCCGCGCCCGCCATCACGTCGCCTTGGCGCGCTTCTTTCTTTGGGGTCCGTCGCGTCCCCCGGCGACCGGGGGCGGCGCATCGGCCAGGACGAAGTCGATCTTCGTTTGTTCCAGGTCTACGCGCGCCACCTTCACGGTAATACGGTCGGCAAGGCGCCATGTCTTGCCACTGCGCTCACCGACAAGCGCATGGTGAATGGCGTCGAAGTGGAAGTAGTCGTTGCCGAGCTCGGTTACGTGCACGAGGCCGTCGATGTTGAGACCGTCGAGCGTCACGAACAGTCCGAAATGCGTCACGCCGCTGACGGTTCCGGCGAACGTTTCACCAACCCGATCCTGCATGTAGTAGCACTTCAGCCAGTTCTCGACGTCGCGCGTCGCATCGTCCGCGCGGCGCTCGGTCAGCGAGCAGTGCACGCCGAGCTCCGCCCACGTCGCACCGCCGGGGTGATAACGCTGGCCAGCGAGGTGGGCCTTGACGCACCGGTGGATCAAAAGATCGGGATAGCGCCGTATCGGCGAGGTGAAATGCGTGTACGCGTCGTAGCCCAGTCCGAAATGCCCGACGTTCTCTGGACTGTACACCGCCTGCTGCAGCGAGCGCAGCAAGACCGTCTGCAGCAGGTTGAAGTCGGGCCGGCCGCGAATCTTCTCGAGAAGCTTCGCGTAGTCGGCCGAAGTCGGATTGTCGCCTCCGGAAAGCGATAGCCCGGATCCGGCGAGGAATTCCTTCAACGCCTCGAGCTTTTCCGGCGTCGGACCTTCATGAACGCGGAACAGCGCGGGGTGCTTCTGCGCCAGGAGGTATTGGGCGGTGCAGACATTCGCCGCGAGCATGCATTCCTCGATGATTTTGTGCGCGTCGCTGCGCACGACCGGCACGATCGCCTCGATCTTGCCGCGAGCGTCGAACTCGAGCGCAAGCTCGATCGTGTCGAAATCGATTGCGCCGCGTTTCGCGCGCGCGGCAGACAACAGCTTGTACAGCGCGTGCAGATTCTGCAGATGCGGGAGCAACGCCTTGGCATCCCCGGATTTGGCCTGCGTTGGCTGCGACAGCCAGTCCCAAACCTGATTGTAGGTAAGCCGCGCGCGCGAATGCATGACCGCAGGATAGAGACGGTATGCGGTGATGTTTCCGAGACTATCGATGGCCATGTCACAAACCATGCACAGGCGGTCGACACCGCCCTTCAACGAACAGAGCTCGTTGGACAGTTCTTCCGGCAACATCGGTATGACGCGACGCGGAAAATAGACCGACGTGCCGCGCTCGCGCGCATCGCGGTCGAGCGCATCGCCGTCGTGGACGTAGTGACTGACGTCGGCGATGGCGACGACGAGTCGGAAGCCTTTGCCCGTGCGCTCGCAGTACACCGCATCGTCGAAATCCTTCGCAGTCTCGCCGTCGATGGTAACGAGCGGCAGGTTCGTGACGTCGGCGCGGCCGTGGCGGTCCGCGGCACGCACTTCGGTCGGCAGGCGCGCGGCCTGCTGCTTGGCCGCAGTCGAGAACTCGTGCGGCAGATCGTGCTTGCGCAGCGCGATCTCGATTTCCATGCCCGGGTCGGTGTAGCTGCCGAGGACCTGCACGACTTTGGCCAGCGGCTCGCGGTGCGCCGAGGGCTGCTCGATAAGCTCGGCGACCACGACCTGGCCGGGTTGGGCGTCGCCGCGCATGTCCGCAGGCACCAGAATGTCCTGATTGATGCGCTTGTTTTCGGCGACGAGGAACCAGATGCCGTGGTCTTCGTAGAGTCTGCCGACAATCTCGCGGTTGGCGCGCGCCAGCACGTCGACGATCGTGCCCTCCGCTCGGCCGCGGCGGTCGACGCCGATTTGCCGCGCCGTCGCGCGGTCGCCGTGCAATGTCTTGTGCATCTCCTTCGGCGACAGGAAGAGATCGGGACCGCCTTCGTCGGGCACGAGAAAGCCGAAGCCGTCAGGATGGCCCTGGACCCTGCCCGTGACGAGATCGAGCTTGGCGACGACGCAAAGCTCCCCCTTCCGATTGGTCATCAGCTGGCCGTCGCGCTCCATCGCGGCAAGCCGGCCTGCGAATGCATCGCGCTCCGCCGCACCGCGTACGCCGAGCACGGCCGCCAGATCGTCGGCGCGCATCGGCGTGCCGCGTTCGCGCAGCTGTTCGAGAATCTGCTCGCCGCTTGGAATGTCGACGTCGCCGCGACCGCGCTGCGGCGCACGAGTCACTGCGCGAGTTGTGGTTGCGCCGTTGGTGCGTGGTAGTTTCTTTGACAATGCAGAGGCTCCCTTTTAAAATTATGTGTTGGCCCAGGTGGCGGAATTGGTAGACGCACATGGTTCAGGTCCATGCGCCAGTAATGGTGTGAAGGTTCGAGTCCTTTCCTGGGCACCAGGTCTTTACCGCGAAGCTACGCA
>JALYSM010000139.1 GCA_030854785.1 Pseudomonadota bacterium | reverse complement strand
GAGCATGGCTTTCTTCCACGCGGCGATGTCGTCCTTAGTTAGCTCCTGGATCTTGGCCTTGCCGGCATCGGTGATCTTCTTGCGATCCTGCTCGTTGAGATCGTTGGCGAGCTTGTTGGCGTACGCGGTCGCTTCCTTCATGGCATCTTGCATCGCCTTGCGGATGTCTGGGGCGAGACCGTCCCACCATTTGGCGTTAGTAATCACCATGTAGTCGATCACGCCGTGGTTGGTCACCGCGATCGTCTGCTGCACCTCGTGGAACTTCTGCGACCAGATGTTCGACCAGGTGTTCTCCTGGCCGTCCACCACACCCGTTTGCAACGCTTGGTAGACCTCGCTGAAGGCCATCTTCTGCGGATTCGCGCCCACCGCGCGGAACTGCGCCTCGAGCACGTCGGAGGCCTGGATGCGGAACTTCAGGCCCTTGATATCCTCCGGCCGGCGCAACTGCGGCTTGTCCGAGGACATCTCCTTCATTCCATTATGCCAGTACGCAACTCCCTTGATGCCCTTGCTGGTCATCGAGTTCAGTAGCTTCTGGCCGATCGGACCGTCTTGAAAGCGATCAACGGCCGCCACGTCGTTGAACAGGAAGGGGAGGTCGAACACCTGGAGCTGCTTGGTGTAGCGATCGAACTTGGACAACGACGGGGCGATGATCTGCACGTCGCCGAGGAGCAACGCCTCGAGCTCCTTGGCGTCGCCGAAGAGCTGGGAGCTTGGGAACACCTGGACCTGCACCTTGCCCGGCAACTTTTTCTCGACGAGCTCCTTGAACTTGAGCGCGCCCTGGCCCTTGGGCGTGTTCTCCGCCACGACGTGGCTGAACTTGACGACGATCGGCTGCTGCGCGATCGCGCGGCCCGCGAGCGCGAGCAGGACCGATGCGGCGAGTGCGACGCAGAGACGTAGCTTCATTGATTCCTCCAGAGAAGGGATGACCGGCGCGCGGGTGCGCTTCTTTGCGGAGCATTTAGCCCCGGGAGCGCCGACCTTGTCAATCGGACGCCGCGCCGAGCCGCAGCGGCTTATCGCGATCAATCCGGCCGCAGCGGCCGCCAGTCGAGGCGCCAGCCCGCTTCGTCCGGCGCCGCCTGGAACGCGAGCGCGACGCCGATGCCCGGCACCGCCGCGAGCTCGTCACCGCACCAGACAAGCGGCAGCGCGTCGCGTTCCCACCGCGCCAGCCCTGCATGCTGCAGCAATTTCTTCACTGCGTGATGCGGCCGGTTCGGCGCAAGCTGGATCCGTTCGCCGCCGGTGCGCGAGCGCAAGCTCACGGGAGCCTGGTTGAGCTTGTCGGCGCACAATCCAGCGCCGTGGACCGGGATAAACGCCAACGCTCCCCAGGGCAAGC
Organism: Pseudomonadota bacterium; assembly: GCA_030854785.1. GTDB lineage: Bacteria > Pseudomonadota > Gammaproteobacteria > Burkholderiales > Casimicrobiaceae > PALSA-1003. The sequence goes on along the minus strand of JALYSM010000139.1, from coordinate 9,244 downwards.
GAACCTCGCGCTCGCCGTGCCAGGCAAGCACGTATGGTTCCGGCGGACGCGCGTGAACCAGAATGCGTCCACGGTGCACGCCGATCTCGCGTCCTTCGTGCGCGATGGACACTTTCGCGTCGTTTGCGGTCAGGACCAATTGCCTCAGCATTTCGGACAGTCGCGCCTGCGACGGCGGGCGCAGCCCCTCGCGGCGCAGGAACCAGCGCAGAAGATTGCCTGCGCGTGCCGTGGGTAAGGAGGCGAGGCTTGCGCGATCGAGGCCAAGCTCATCGACTGCCCCTACGGCGTCGAGCGCGGCGAGCTCATCGAGCAGCGCGCTGGCTTCGGCCTGGTGCGCGGCTGCGCGAAAGAGCGTGCCCGGATAGCCGGGAAAACCCGCCGAGAGTAGCGGTGCGACCGCATGGCGCAACAGATTGCGCTTGTGCTTCGTGTCGACATTGCTTTCGTCTTCGATCCAGGCAAGGCTTCGCGAGCTGGCGTAGTCACGAAGCTCCTGTCGCGAGAGCGAGAGCAGCGGCCGCCACAACGAAGGCCGCCCCTCGCGATATCCGGGCATTGCCGACACGCCTCGTGGCCCCGCGCCTCGCAACAGTTGCAGCAACACCGTTTCGGCCTGGTCGTCGGCGTGGTGCGCGAGCGCCACGACGTCTGCAGCGGCGGCCATAAGACATTCGTAACGTGCGGCGCGGGCCAGTGCCTCGAGACTCTGCCCGGGTCCGCGTTTGAGCCGGAGGCGATGCACGGTAAGCGGAACGCTGCGCAAGGCGCATTGCTCGGCGCAGAAGTGCGCCCAGCGATCGGCGTTCGGCGACAGGCCGTGATGGATGTGGATGGCGGAGAGCAGGAGCGGATGCGACGTGACGAACGGCGTCAGCGCTTCGAGCAACGCCATCGAGTCGACGCCGCCCGAGAGCGCAAGCGCTACGCGAGCGCCGGCGTCCACATGTTCGGCAAGTGCGGCGCCGACCGCCGCGTCGACCGCAGCGACTGAACCCGCAGGCTCAACCCGCGGTGATTTCCTTGTACTTGCCATAGCCGAGCAGCTTGTCCTCGCGCGCATCGAGCAGCACGTCGAGCGGCTGCTCTTGCGCGTGGCGCAGCGCCTCGGTCAGGGCTTTCTTCAGCGTTGCCATCATTGCCGCATGGTCCCGGTGTGCGCCGCCCAGCGGCTCGTTCACGACCTTGTCGATCAGGCCGAGGGTCTTCAGGCGCGCCGCGGTGATGCCCAGCGTCTCGGCCGCTTCCTCGGCGTGCTTGGCCGATTTCCACAGGATCGACGCACACCCCTCGGGCGAGATGACCGAGTAGGTGGCGTATTGCAGCATGAGAGTCATGTCACCGATCGCGATCGCCAGCGCTCCGCCGGAGCCGCCTTCGCCGATCACCGTCACGATGATGGGTGTGCGCAGTCCCGCCATCTCGTACAGGTTGCGGCCGATCGCTTCCGATTGTCCGCGCTCCTCTGCGCCGATGCCGGGGAACGCTCCCGGTGTGTCGATGAAGGTGAACAGCGGCAGCGCGAACTTGGCCGCGAGCTTCATCAGCCGCAATGCCTTGCGATAGCCCTCGGGGCGCGGCATGCCGAAGTTGCGGAAGATCTTTTCCTTGGTGTCGCGGCCCTTCTGGTGGCCGAGGACCGTGCACGGCGCACCGTTGAAACGCGCGAGGCCACCGACGATCGCGGCGTCGTCCGCATAGACGCGATCGCCGTGCAGCTCGTGGAAGTCGGTGAACACACCCGCAATGATATCGAGCGTATAGGGCCGCTGCGGGTGACGGGCTACCTGGGCGACCTGCCACGCAGTCAGCTTGCCGTAGATTTCCTTGGTCAGCTGCTGGCTCTTTTTCTGCAGTCGCTCGATCTCGTCGGAAATGTCGACTGCAGAGTCTTCGTGCACGTAGCGCAGCTCGTCGATCTTGGTTTGCAGATCGGCGATCGGCTGCTCGAAGTCGAGAAACGTCTGCTTCATCGAGGAACGCCTGTCGGCCGGAAGGGCGGCATATTAGCGCAATCGCGCGCGAACGTCGTTCGCCGTCCGCTGCGTCAGACGATCCATCCTAAATCAGCTTCCGTCCGATCGCAAACAGGCGATAGATCTCATTCAGGGCGAGCGCAGCATTTCCACATGTGCGATGCCGTCCTCGTCGTAGGGCGCGGAGACGGTGCGAAATCCGAGCTCGGCGTAAAAGCGCTCGAGTCGTTGTTGCGCGCCGATGCGCACTGCGCGGCCGGGGTGGAGCGCCGCGGCTCGCGCAAGGCCTTCACGCATCGCCGCCCGTCCGAGATCGGTGCCGCGGAAAGGCAACGCCGTCAGGACCCGGCCGATCGACGGCTCGGCGTATTTGCGGCCCGGATCGATCAAGCGCAGGTACGCAGCCAAAGTCGGGCCTTGGTCCCGTTCAACCCAGCCGAGAAGATGCCAGGCGAACGCATCGAGCCCGTCCGCGTCCTGGAACGCGCATGCCTGCTCGACGACGAAGACCGCCGCGCGCGCCGCAAGCAGGGCGTAAAGCTCGGCCGGTGTCAGCTCGGGGAAACGTTTCCATTCCCATCGGACCGGTGGCATCGTCGGACAAACCCTCGCAACGTTTGGAGCGATCGCCGCGTTACATTAACATGGTGCATTCCGTGCAACTCTCGTCGATCGACTTCCATGGACAAGCGCCATCGTATCGCCGTCATTCCTGGCGACGGCATCGGTAAGGAGACCGTTCCCGAGGGCTTGCGCGTGCTCGAGGCCGCCGGTCGCCGTTTCGGCATTGCGTTCGACTGGGACGAGCTGCCCTGGAGTTGCGACTACTACGCCAGCCACGGCCGGATGATGCCCGAGGATTGGTTCGAGCGGATCAAGAGTCACGACGCGATCTTCTTCGGTGCGGTTGGCTGGCCGGCGACGGTTCCCGACCACATATCGCTGTGGGGCTCGCTGATTCAGTGGCGGCGCGGTTTCGATCAGTACGTGAATCTGCGGCCGTGCCGGCTGATGCCGGGCGTGCCAAGCCCGCTGGCGCACCGCAAACCGGGCGATATCGATTTCGTCGTCGTGCGCGAGAACACCGAGGGCGAGTATTCGTCAGTCGGCGGCCGGATGTTCGAGGGCACCGAGCGCGAGATCGTATTCCAGGAATCGGTGTTCACGCGCAAGGGTGTCGACCGCATCCTTCGTTTCGCCTTCGAGCTTGCGCAGACGAGGGCTGCCAAGCACGTCACGTCGGCGACCAAGTCCAACGGCATTTCGATCACCATGCCTTACTGGGACGAGCGTTTCCGCGCGATGGCGGCGCACTATCCAGACATTCGCACCGATCAGTATCACATCGACATCCTGACCGCGCATTTCGTGCAGCGGCCGCAGCACTTCGACGTCGTCGTCGGCTCGAACCTCTTCGGCGACATCCTCTCCGATCTGGGGCCGGCGGTCTGCGGCACGATCGGCATCGCTCCGTCGGCCAACATCAATCCCGAGCGCGAGCATCCATCGCTGTTCGAACCGGTGCACGGCTCGGCGCCCGACATCGCGGGCAAGGGGATCGCAAATCCGATCGGCCAGATCTGGTGCGGCGCGATGATGCTCGAGCACCTCGGGCATGCCGACGCCGCCGCGGCAACGATGCGCGCTATCGAGCGCTCGCTCGCCGAGGGTCCGCGCACACGCGACCTGGGCGGCAAGGCGACGACGGCCGAATTGGGCAAGGCGATCGCCGACGCGATTGCGTAGGGCGTTTAGGTTACGTAGGGAGCAACGCTACAACGATACGCCGCCCCGGGTTTCGGCTTCGCCTCAACCCGGGCTACTGTGGCAAGATAGCTGTCGCAACACGAAGCATTCGCGGCAAGGGGAGCGCTCACCATGATCATCGGCATTCCACGCGAGACCCGCGCGGGCGAGACTCGCGTCGCCGCGACGCCGGAAACCGTCAAGAAGCTCGCGGCGAGTGGCAAGCACCAGCTCGTCGTCGAGGCGGGTGCCGGGGCAATGTCGAGCATCCCGGACAGCGAGTTCCAGGCCGCCGGTGCAAGGAGCGGCAGCGCCGACGAGACGCTCGGTGCCGACATCGTGCTCAAGGTGCGAGGCCCGGCCGAACATGAGCTGCCGAAGCTCAAGCGCGGCGCGATGCTCGTAGGCCTGCTCAACCCTTTCGACGCCGCGGCCATCCAGTCGTATGCGGGCACCGGCGTGTCAGGCTATGCACTCGAGTTGCTGCCGCGCATCACGCGCGCACAATCGATGGACGTGCTGTCCTCGCAGGCGAATATCGCCGGCTACAAAGCTGTCCTGATCGCCGCCAATACCTACGGCAAGTTCATGCCGATGCTCATGACCGCGGCAGGAACCGTAAAGGCCGCGCGCGTACTGATCCTCGGCGTCGGCGTCGCCGGGCTGCAGGCGATCGCGACGGCGAAGCGGCTGGGCGCGGTCATCGAGGCTTCCGACGTCCGGCCCTCGGTCAAGGATCAGGTCGAGTCGCTGGGTGCGAAATGGGTCGACGTGCCGTACGCGAACGACGAGGAGCGCAAGATCGCTGAAGGCGTCGGCGGCTATGCCCGGCCGATGCCTCCGGAATGGATGGCGCGCCAGGCCGGCATCATTCACGAGCGCTGCAAGAGCGTCGACATCTTGATCACGACCGCGCTCATCCCCGGCCGCCCGGCGCCGAAGCTCATCAAGGCGGAGACCGTCGCGGCGATGAAGCCGGGCGCGGTGATCGTCGATCTGGCGGTCGAGCAGGGGGGCAACGTCGAAGGCTCGGAGCTCGACAAGATCGTGGCCAGGAACGGCGTAAAGATCGTCGGTTTCGGCAATCTGCCGGCGCGGGTGGCGGCCGACGCGTCCGCGCTCTACGCGCGCAACGTGATCAATTTCCTCGCGCTCTCGCTCAATGCCAAGACCGGCGAGTTCGCCGTTCCGAAAGACGACGAGATCATCAAGGCAACGCTGGTGTGCGAAAACGGCGCCGTCGTACCGCGAAGCTGAGTTTTCGTCCCCTCCCTCGCGGGGAGGGTGGATCCATTCTGGGGAGCAAATCATGACCGCAGGCGTTGATCCGATCGTCTTCAACCTCATCGTCTTCGTGCTGGCGATTTTCGTCGGCTACCAGGTCGTGTGGAACGTGACGCCTGCGCTGCACACGCCGCTGATGAGCGTGACCAACGCGATCTCCAGCATCATTATGGTCGGCGCGATGCTGGCCGCGGGCGCGGCTGAGCTCGATTGGGGCGGCTGGCTCGGCGTGCTCGCGGTGGCCCTGGTGTCGATCAATACCTTCGGTGGCTTTCTCGTCACCCGGCGCATGCTGGAGATGTTCAAGAAGAAGGAACCGAAGCCCGTCGCCAAGGCCGAGCAATGATGCGGGACAGGGGACACGCATGAGCGCCAATCAAGTCGCACTGTGGTACTTGGTCGCGGCGGTCAGTTTCATCCTCGCGCTGAGGGGATTGTCCGGACCGCAGACCGCGCGCCGCGGCAACGTCTACGGCATGATTGGCATGGCGATCGCGCTGCTGGTCACGCTGGCGCTCGTCTACTCGCACAGCAAGAACATACTGCCAATCCTGGTGGCGATGGCGATCGGCGGCGTGATCGGAGCACTCGTCGCACGGTGGGTGCAGATGACGCAGATGCCGCAGCTGATAGCGGCTATGCACTCGCTGGTTGGCCTCGCGGCGGTGTTCATCGCCATCGCGGCTGTAAACAATCCTGCCGCCATGGGGCTGGATGTCCCGATCACCTTCGGGCACAAGATCGAGCTGTTCATCGGCACCTTCATCGGGGCGGTCACCTTCTCGGGCTCGGTCATCGCGTTCGGCAAACTCTCCGGCACGATCCGCAGCGCACCGGTGGTGTTCACAGGGCAGCATTATCTGAATCTCGCCATCGGCATTGCGATGATCGGCTTCGGCATCTGGTTCTGCATATTGCCGGCGCCCTCCGATTGGGGGCCGTTCATCGTCATGACCGTCCTCGCGTTTCTGCTCGGCTTCCTGCTCATCATCCCGATCGGCGGTGCGGACATGCCGGTGGTGATCTCGATGCTGAACAGCTACTCGGGATGGGCGGCGGCCGGCATCGGGTTTTCGCTCGACAACCCGATGCTGATCATCGCCGGCTCGCTGGTCGGCTCTTCGGGTGCAATCCTCTCGTACATCATGTGCCGGGCGATGAACCGCTCGTTCTTCAGCGTGATCCTCGGTGGCTTCGGTGGCGAGACGAGCGTCACGGCCGACGATGCGCAGAAAAAGACCGTCAAGAGCGGCAGCCCCGAGGATGTGGCGTTCCTTCTCTCCAACGCCGACACCGTGATCATCGTCCCGGGCTACGGGCTCGCGGTCGCCCGGGCGCAGCACGCGGTAAAGGAGCTCGCGCAGAAGCTCACGCACAAGGGCGTGACCGTGAAGTACGCGATCCACCCGGTGGCGGGGCGGATGCCGGGGCACATGAACGTGCTGCTCGCCGAAGCCGAGGTGCCATACGACCAGGTCTTCGAGATGGAGGACATCAACAGCGAATTCGCGCAGGCCGACGTCGCGTTGATCCTCGGCGCGAACGACGTCGTCAATCCGCTCGCCGAGCAGAAAGGCAGCCCGATCTACGGCATGCCGATCATCGAAGCGTACAAGGCCCGGAGCGTCATCGTGAACAAGCGCTCGATGGCCTCGGGCTACGCCGGCCTCGACAATCCACTGTTCTACATGGACAAGACGATGATGGTCTTCGGCGATGCCAAGAAAGTCGTCGACGATATAGTCAAAGCCATCGACTGAGGACCGCTTTCCGATCGACCGCAACCGTGTAGCCCGGGTGGAGCGCACCGCGCGATACCCGGGGCGGCGGTTGCGCTAAGGAGAGCGCTGAGGAACTAGCGTGCCGGTCGTCCGTAAGCTCGTTGCCGTGGTGTTCGCCGACGTCGTCGGCTACTCGCGCCTCATGGAGCGCGATGAAGCGGGCACGCACGAGCGGCTGCGCTCGCTGAACAACGAGCTGATCACGCCGAAGATCGCCGAGCACGGCGGTCGCACGGTGAAGACTTCCGGCGACGGCATGCTGCTCGAATTCCCGAGCGCGACCTCGGCGCTGCGCTGCGCGATCGAAGTGCAGCGTGAAATGGGTGTGCGAAACCTGTATCTCGCGCCCGAAGGTCAAATCGAGTTCCGGATCGGCATCAATCTCGGCGACATCATCGTCGAGGGCGACGACATTCTCGGCGACGGCGTCAACGTCGCGGCGCGGCTCGAGGCGCTTGCCGAGCCGGGCGGCATCTGCGTCGCGTCCGCGGTGCGGGAGCAAGTGCACGAGGATCTGGATGTCGAGTTCGTCGACGCAGGCGAGCAGCAGGTCAAGAACATCTCGAAGCCGATTCACGTTTACCGGGTTGCGCTCGGGCGCGGGCTCGATTCGAAGCCGGTCATGTCAGCGGCCGCGGCTGCGCCGAGGTCGAAGTCGCCGAGTTCCCGGCGGATGCTCGTGGCCGTGGGCGCGCTGGTATTGCTCGGCGCCGGGCTGGTGGCGGCCTGGCGCATGATGCAACCGGGCGCAGCCCTCGAACCAATGGCGGGAGCGGTTCCGTTGCGCTCGGTGATGATTGTCCCGTTCACGGCGGCGCCGGGCGATCCCGCGCTCGCTGCGGCGGCGGCGCAGCTCAGCGCCGACGTCACTCGCGCGCTCGGCGACAGCATGCGAAACGTGCGGGTCGTTCCCCCGAGCGCGGCGGAGGCCTACGCCGGCAAGACCGCGGACGCCAAGGTCGTCGGCCGCGAGGCGAACGTGCGCTTCCTGGTGGAAGGGGACGTGCGTCCGGCCGACGCGCAGGTCGCGTTCACGCTGCGCCTTACCGACACGCGCGACGGCAGGCAGCTCGAGAACACGCGCAAGGTCGTCGATCGCGCACAGCTCGGGGACACGGAGGCGTTGGTGCGGCAGTTGACGTCGGCGGCCCGCCGCATCGTGACTGACGCGATCTGGCGGGACGTGGCGGCTCGTGGCAGCACGGCAGCGAGCGCGCAGGACCTCGTCGATCGCGCCATGAGGGTGTCGTTTCCCGATCCGGTCGAGGACGCGCGCGAAACGCGCCGGCTCGCCGACGCGGCGATCAAGCTCGACCCGAACCTCGCGCGCGCGTGGACTATGCGTGCGAACGCCAGTTTCGACCTGTACTACTTCGATTTCTCCGTCGACCGCGCCGCGCTTATCGCCGACGCGGATGCCGATTCGTTGCGCGCCGTGACGCTCGATTCGCGGGACGCCATGGGGTGGGGGGCCCGCGCCGGCGCGCTGAGAATCCGCGGCAATCTGGAGGCCGCATTCGCCGCGAACGACCGCGCGCAGGAGCTCGATCCGACGCGGTTCGGGACGCTGCTCGACCGCGGATGGTATTACCTGGACGCCGGCAAGCCGGCGGAGACGCTGAAGGTCGTTGCCAAAGTGCGCTCGGAAATTGGGATGCTCAATCCCCAGACCGCGTTGGAGGCCTGCATGGCGCACGTATTGCTGCGCGCGTACGAAGAGGCCATCGCCGAATGCGAACGTGTCGAAACCGACTGGGACAACTGGTACCGGCATGCCAACCTGGCTGCCGCCTACGCAATGCGCGGCGACGGGGCGAAAGCCGCACAGGCAAAGGACAGGCTGCTCAAGGCCGTGCCGACGTTCGCGATCGCGCGCTACGAGGCGCGCTTTCACCCCAGTCTGACGCCGGAAGCGAAGGCGCTGGACAAGTCGCACTTTTTCGCAGGGCTGCGCAAGGCCGGCGTTCCCGAGTGACGACCGCGCATGACGGTCGGCTAGAATCGCCGCTGCGGCCGGTGGCCGCGCATAGCTGCGCTCCATGCCCGCTCCCCTTTCCCATCTAACCGTCCTCGACCTCTCGCGCGTGCTCGCCGGTCCGTGGTGCACGCAACTGCTCGCCGATCTGGGTGCAACGGTCATCAAGATCGAGAAACCCGGCAGCGGCGATGACACCCGCAGCTGGGGGCCGCCGTTTCTGAAGGACACACAAGGGCGCGACACCGGCGAAGCGGCGTACTACCTCGCGTGCAACCGCGGCAAGCAATCCGTCGCCGTCGATTTCACGCAAAGCGAAGGTCAGGCGATTGTGCGTGAGCTCGCGCGCGGTGCCGACATCGTGGTCGAGAATTTCAAGGTCGGCGGCCTGGCCAAATACGACCTCGATTACGCGGGCCTTGCCGCGGTCAATCCGCGGCTCGTGTACTGCTCGATCACGGGCTTCGGCCAGACCGGACCGT
>JALYSM010000125.1 GCA_030854785.1 Pseudomonadota bacterium | reverse complement strand
CCCCAGGCCGACGGCAGACACGAGCCGTGACAGCAGGAAGCCGATCAGCGCGCCGACGATGAGCACGCAAACCATGATCAGCGCGAACGCCGCGACGTAGCGAGCACCCGGCGTCTCACCGAAAACGGGCAGCATGGTGCCGATCCGGTCGGAAAAGTGGATTCCGGCCAGCACGGCGACCACCCACGTCGCGAGCGAGGCAATCACGCGCACGAACCCATGCCAAAACGCGAGAATGGTCGACAGCCCGACGATGCCGATGACCATGAGATCGAATGCCGTCATCCGACGTGCGCAACCATGCCGCTGAACCCCGCGGCCTTGAGCTTAGTCAATGCCGTCGTCGCGGCTTCGCGCGATGCATAAGGGCCGACGCGCACGCGATGCAGCGTCCCCTTGTCGGTCGTCACCTCCTCGGTGTAGCCGGGAAAGCCGCCGCGCTTGAGCTTGGCGACGAGCGAGCGCGCGCCATAGCGATCGGAAAACGCTGCGACCTGCACGACGAACGCAGCGGTATCGGTCTTCGCGGTCACCGTAGCCTTGGCGTCGGCGGCAGCGCTGCTCTCGCGCGTGGACTCGGACTTGGCTTCGAGCGCAGCGGGCGCGGGCTTGACGTCGGTCACGCCCGTCGTAGTGTCGGCCTGCTTGGTTTCCGGCGCACCCGGCGGCAATGCAGCTGCCGGTTCCGGCGGCGTGGCGACGGTCCCTGAAGTCCGTTGCTCGTTCTCAGCACTCTTCGGGTTCGTCGCAAGCGGCATCGTCGCTCGGGCATCGCCTGGAGGCGGGGCGACGGCGGGTGCGCCGCTCTTGCCCATGCCGACGCTGCCCTTCGCCTTCGGGTCCAGCGCCTTGCCCGATGACAGCGGATTGATGAACTTCCCGCTGTCGATCGGCGGTATCTGGATCGACACGTCGTCGCCGAGCGGCTTGGGCTCGTTCTCCAGCAGCAGCGGTAGCAGCACCGCGGCCGCAAGCGCGAGGACGATCGCACCGACCAGCCGGCGGCGCGCACGGCGCCTCAGTTCATCGACCGCGAGATCGGGGACGTCGGGGCGGGTTGTCATCAAAGAAGATCGAAGCGCCGCCGCACCGTGGCGCCTCAAGCGAACGCCGCCGCGACGGTAAGAAACGAGCCGAAAACAATAATTCTATCAGCTTCGGCGGCGGTCTCCCGCGCGGCCAAATACGCCGCGGCCGGGTCATCGAACGTGCGGATTGCGTCCGCAACCACGCCGGCTTGCTCGAGACGCTGGCGCAACAACGTGGCCGTCGCGCCGCGCGGGGGCGGCAGCGTCGCGACCAGCCACCGGTCGACGCGCGGCTCGAGCGCCGCGATCACGCCATCGATGTCCTTGTCGGCCATGATGCCGAACACGCCGATGGTTTGCGGATGAAAGCTCATTGCCGCAACAGTGTCGGCGAGCGCACGCGCCGCCTGCGTATTATGGGCGACGTCGAGCACCGTCACCGGCCGTCCCGGCAAGACCTGGAACCGGCCGGGCAATTCGATGCTGACCAGCGCATCGCGCACCGCGCCCATGTCGATTGGAAGGCGCGGACGCAACGCGTCGAGCGCGGTCAGCGCAGCCGCGGCATTGGCGAGCTGAAATGTGCCGCGCAGTGCGGGATACGGTAGACCGTGGCGCGCGCCGCCAGGGCCGAAGTAGCGCCATTGCCTCTCCTGCGCGATGAAACCGAAATCGACGCCGATTCGAAGCAGGAGCGCGCCGATCGCGCGCGCGTGCTCGACGAGTGCGGTCGGCGGATGCGGATCCGCGCAGACAGCGACGCGGCCGGCGCGAAAGATGCCGGCCTTCTCGCGGCCGATGTCTTCGCGCGTGATCCCCAGGTAGTCGGTGTGGTCGATCGCGATGGTCGTGACGACCGCCACGTCGGCGTCGACGACATTGACCGCGTCGAGACGCCCGCCGAGGCCGACTTCGAGCACCAGCGCGTCCGTTTGCACGCGTGCAAACAGCCACAGCGCCGCGAGCGTCCCGAATTCGAAATACGTGAGAGGTATATCCTGCCGTACCGCTTCGACCGCAGCGAACGCGGCGCACAGCTCGGCGTCGCTCGCCTCCGCGCCGCCAATGCGCACGCGCTCGTTGTAGCGCAGCAGATGCGGCGATGTATACAGTCCGACGCGATACCCGCCGGCGGAAAGCATGCGTTCGAGAAACGCGGCCGTCGATCCCTTGCCGTTGGTGCCGGTCACCGTGACCACGGGACACGAGGGTGCGAGCGCAAGCCTGTCGTGGACCACGCGCACGCGCTCGAGACCGAGCGCGATCGCCTTGGGATGCAGCGTCTCGAGGTAGGCGAGCCAGGCGGCAAGCGAGGTCGGATGGCGCGCGCTCATGGTTCGACAGGCCCGGCCTTAGCGTGTCGACGGGCCCGCGCCGAACGGACTTGAGCAACGTCCTTTTGCTGGTGCGTCAACTGGTCGGCAAGGGCTGCCGCTGCAGCAGGGCGAGCAGACGCGGCAGCTCATCGCGCAGCTGCCGGCGGTCGACGATCATATCGATGGCGCCTTTTTCGAGCAGGAACTCGGCGCGCTGAAAACCGTCGGGCAACTTCTCGTGCACGGTCTGCTCGATCACGCGCGGTCCCGCAAACCCGATCAACGCGCCTGGTTCGGCGATCACGATGTCGCCGATCATGGCAAAGCTTGCCGATACGCCGCCCATGGTCGGATCGGTCAACAGCGATACGAACGGAAGCTGCGCTTTGGTCAGCTCCTGCAGCACCGCGGTCGTCTTTGCCATCTGGAACAAGGAACTGACGCCCTCCTGCATGCGCGCGCCCCCGCTCGCGGTGATGCATACAAAGGAAACCTGGTTCTCGTATGCGACGCGCACGCCGCGCACGAAGCGCTCGCCGACGACCGAGCCCATCGAGCCGCCCATGAAATCGAACTCGAATACCGCGAGCACCAGCGGCACCGACTTGATACTGCCCTGCATGACGACCAATGCGTCGGTTTCGCCCGTTTCCTCGAGCGCCGCCACGAGGCGTTCCGGATACTTCTTGGTGTCCTTGAATTTCAGGCTGTCGACCGGCACCACCTCGGAGCCGATCTCGTAACGGGCCTCGGGATCGAGCAGCTGTTCGATGCGCTCGCGCGCGTTGATGCGGCCGTGGTGACCGCACTTCGGGCAGACGTTGAGATTCTTCTCCAGATCGGTGCGATACAGCACCGCTTCACACGCTGGACACTTCACCCAAAGCCCTTCGGGCATCGATTTCTTGTTGATGCCCGGCGTCGCCTTGATCCGCGGCGGTAGGAGCTTTTGCAGCCAGCTCATGCGCTTTCCCCCTGGACTGGCAGCCCAGTCAAGCCGCTCTCTTGGCGACCTTGTCGACCGCGATGCGTATGCTCGCGAGCCAGGAAGCGGCGCGCTGCGCCGCTTCGCTCGCCGGGCCCGCCTCGATTTCCTGAATGATGCGGCTGCCGATGACGACCGCGTCGGCATGCGCGGCTATCGCTTGCGCGCTCGCTGCATCGCGAATGCCGAAGCCGACGCCGACAGGCAAGGCGACGTGCTTGCGGATCTCGGCGAGCTTGGCGATGACTTCGCCCGTGTCGAGATGCCCCGCGCCAGTGACACCCTTGAGTGAGACGTAGTAAACGTAGCCGCGCGCCATGCGGCCGATCGCCGCGATGCGCGCCTCCGGAGTGGTCGGCGAGAGCAGGAAGATCGGCGCGAGGCCGTGCGTGCCGAGAAGCGTCGCGAACTCCACCGCTTCTTCCGGCGGATAATCGACGACGATCACGCCGTCGACGCCGACGCTCTGCGCGCGCGTTGCAAACACCGCCACGCCCATTGCTTCGAGCGGGTTGGCGTAGCCCATGAGCACGATCGGCGTCGCCGCATCCTTGCTCCGGAACGCGGCGACCATGTCGAGCACGTTACCCAAGCCCACGCCTTGCGCCAGCGCGCGCTCGGAAGCGCGCTGGATCACGGGGCCGTCGGCCATCGGGTCGGAAAACGGCACCCCCAGCTCGATAACGTCGGCACCGGCACCGACCAGAGCATGCAGCAGGGACACCGTTAGCGCCGGCGTTGGATCCCCCGCGGTGATGTACGGGATCAATCCGGCGCGCCCGGCCGCACGCAGCGTTGCGAACGTCTTGTCGAGTCGGTTCACTATCGCCGCGAGGGATCGCAGTCGGGTCGGCAGTAAAACTTCAGTCCAGAGCGCTCGGCGACGGTCGCCATGTCCTTGTCGCCGCGCCCGGACAGATTGACCAGCAGCAGCGCTTCGCGCGGCAGCGTCGGCGCAAGCTTCGCGGCATACGCCAGCGCGTGGCACGATTCGAGCGCCGGAATGATGCCCTCGATGCGGCAGCATGCGTTGAATGCCGCGAGCGCGTCGTCATCGGTGACTGCGACGTATTCGGCGCGGCCGCTATCCTTGAGCCAGGCATGCTCGGGACCGACGCCCGGGTAATCCAGGCCCGCCGAAACGGAATGCGTCTGCGCGATCTGGCCGTCGGCGTTCTGCAGCAGATACGTCCGGTTGCCGTGCAGCACGCCCGGGCGGCCCGCGAGCAACGACGCCGAGTGCCGCCCTGTGGCGATGCCCTCGCCCGCTGCCTCGACGCCGACCAGCTTGACCGCCTCGTGCGCAAGATACGGATAGAAGATGCCCATCGCATTCGAGCCGCCGCCGACGCAGGCGATGATGATATCGGGCTGGCGGCCAGCGAGCTCAGGCATCTGCGTGAGACATTCCTTGCCGATGACGCTTTGGAAGTCGCGCACTATCATCGGGTACGGATGCGGGCCGGCGACCGAGCCGATGATGTAGAACGTATTTTCGACATTGGTCACCCAGTCGCGCATCGCCTCGTTCAACGCGTCCTTGAGCGTCTTCGACCCGGATTCGACCGGGACGACTTCAGCGCCGAGAAGCTTCATGCGGAAAACGTTCTGCGCCTGCCGCTCGACGTCCTCTGTGCCCATGTATACGACGCATTCCATGCCGAAGCGCGCCGCGACCGTGGCGGCCGCGACGCCGTGCTGCCCTGCGCCGGTTTCGGCGATCACGCGCGGCTTCGCCATGCGCCGCGCGAGCAACGCCTGGCCGATGCAGTTATTGATCTTGTGCGCGCCGGTGTGATTGAGATCCTCGCGCTTGAGATAGATCTGTGCGCCGTTGAGCCGGTCCGACCAGCGCTTGGCGTGGTAGATCGGGCTCGGCCGGCCCACGTAGTGCTTGAGCTCGTGTTCGAATTCCGCGATGAACTCCGGCTCGCGGCGATAGCGCGCGTACTGCTCGCGCAGCTCGTCGAGCGCATGGATCAGCGTCTCGGCGACGAAAACGCCGCCGTACGGGCCGAAATGGCCGCGCTCATCCGGTAACGTATAGGAAAGATCACCCATCTGCATTGCGCACCTCGCGGACGAACGCGACGATTTTCGCGGCACTCTTGATACCCTTGCGCGGCTTGCCACCGGCTCCGGTGTCCTCGACGCCGCTCGATACGTCGACCGCCCAGGGATGCACCTGCCGCACCGCCGCCGCGACGTTTTGCGGCGTGAGCCCTCCGGAAAGGATCGATCGTCGCGACATCGGATCCGTCAGTTGCGGCGGCAATCGGGTCCAATCGAAGGTGGTTCCGGTGCCACCGGGCAAACCACCGGGTTGAAACGCATCGAAGAGAAGCCCGTGGGCGGCGTCGAAACGCGCCGCGTATTGTAGCAAATCGACTTCCGGCCGGACCGGTATCGCCTTGATGTACGGCCGACCGAAACTCGCGCAGAGCTCCGGCCGCTCGTCGCCGTGGAATTGCAGGAGATCGAGCGGCACCGCGTCCAGCGCCGCGCTGACCGCTTCCGGCTGCGGATCGACGAACAGGCCAACGACGGTCACGAACGCAGGCAGCGCGGCGACGATCGCGCGCGCCTGCCCGAAGGTGACGCGGCGCGGCGTACCGGGCCAGAACACGAGCCCGATCGCGTCGGCACCGGCCTGCGCGGCGGCGATGCCGTCCTCGACGCGCGTGATGCCGCAGATCTTGACGCGTGTGCGCGCTGCGTCGGATTTCAGCATCGCGGGATCGACAGCGGAACGACGGTCGGGGGCAGGTTCCAGCGCGGCGGATAATCGATCCCGGTCAGATAGAGTCCGCACGCGGCGGACGTCGGTGCTCCGCGGGTGCGATCGCAGCTTTGCAGGAGGTCGGCGATCCAGGCCGGAGCTTGCCGGCCGCTGCCAACGTGCATGAGCGCGCCCACGATATTGCGCACCATGTGCTGCAGAAAAGCGTCGGCATGAAGATCGAAGCGGATGATGTCGTCCTCGCGCGCGATGTCCAGCCGATCGAGCGTCTTCACCGGTGACTTCGCCTGGCACTCCGCGGCGCGAAACGCCGAGAAGTCATGCTTGCCAAGAAGCGCCGCTGCGGCGGCGCGCATCGCTTCGACCGCCAAGGGACGATGGTACCAGCCGACCCTGCGGTTGAGCAGTGCCGGGCGCACCGGCCGGTCGAGCAAAAGATAGGTGTAATGGCGGCCGGCGGCGGCGAAGCGCGCGTGGAAGTCCGGGCTGATCGGGAGCGCCCAGCGCACGGCCATCGATTCGGGCAGGAACGCGTTCGTGCCGCGCACCCACGCGATGTCAGGCCGCACCGCGTCGGTGTCGAAATGGGCGACTTGAGCGGTCGCGTGTACGCCCGCGTCGGTGCGCCCGGCTGCGACCACGTGCGCGCGCGCGCCGGCGATGGCAGCGAGAGCGCGCTCGAGAGCGTCCTGCACGCCGCTGCCGTCGGCCTGCGATTGCCAGCCGTGAAACGGCGCGCCGTCGTATTCGATTCCGAGCGCGATACGCATGCGTGTAAAAAAAACGGCGGCTTGTTACGCCGCCGTCCCTAAGGATCAGTATTCGTCAAGCGAGCTTGGACAGGAGCGCCTGCGCTTCCGCTTTCTGCTGGTCGTCGCCCTCGTGCAGGACTTCCTGCAGGATCTCGCGTGCGCCTTCGACGTCGCCCATTTCCTGATACGCCTTGGCGAGGTCGAGCTTGGTGGCCGCATCATGCCACTGTCCGTCGAGCACCGACGGTGTCGGGTCCTCGAATGTCGAGCGGTGCGGGTCGAAGGCGAGGTCCAGCTTGTCGAGCTCGATCGCGGCGGCGGGACGCGCGAGCTGCGGCGCCGGAGCGCCGGCGCCGACGGCCGCCAATGCGGGCTCGACCACCGGCTTGGGTGCAGCAGGCTTCGGCGCCGCCGGGCTGATCGTCGGCATCACCGGACCCGGCCTGGACGGCTCGTCGAGATTGAAGTCGAGGTCGAATCTCGGAATCGATTCCGGCTCGAACGAAGCGGTTTCATGCGTCCTTGCAGACGTCGCTTCGGCACCTTTCATCAGCGCCGCGTTCCTCGCCGCGGTGGTATCCGCGACGCGCGTCGACTTCGCCACTTCCTGCGCAGCGCCCGCGAGGATTGCAGCGGGGGTCTTCACCTCGGGTGCGACGCCGGAGGTCGGCGAGACCGATATCTCCTCGTCGAGCGTGAAGTCGATGCCCCTGTCGGCCTTGTGTTCGGGCGGCACCGCCGTGACATGCGCGTCGGCGGCCGGCCGCACGATCGAGGGTTCGCGGTCGCCCTCCGCAACGGTGTGGACGTGACCGGTTTCCGCGGCGGTTGCCGCCGCGAAGGCTGCCGCGCCGCCGGCTTCCGCAAACAGTGGATTGTTGGGATCGAGCTGGCGACCGAGCGCCATCGCCTTCTGCCACACTTCGCCTTGTCCACCCGAGACCGAATAGAGCTCGCTCGCTACGGTCTCGAACGTGGACGGCTTGTTGTGCTGCGCATGGATCTCGAGCAGCTTAAGGTAAATCTCCTGCCGCTGCGGATCCTTCTTGAGCGCTTCCTTCAGGATTTCTTCGGCCTGCGCATCGCGACCATACGCAAGATAGACCTCGGCTTCCGCGATCGGGTCGACTTCGTCGGTGTCGATGCTGCCCAGCCCCTCGCGGCTGAAATCGCTCGCCAGCGAATTGTCGCCAGTGTTCACGACGCCGCCGCCGGTCGAGCCGAACACCGTGTTGGTTTTGATATCGGTTCCCGAAATGATGCTGTCTTCGAACTTGGTCGTCTTGCGACGGCGCGCGGCGATCAGGCCGGCGATCAGCGCCAGGATCCCGAGCGCGCCCGCGCCGATAGCCCACATCGGCGTATTGCCGATGAGCTCATCCAAGAACGAGGGCTCGGGCGGCGTAGCCTTGGGAGCTTTCACCGGCGTCGTCGCGACCTTGGATTCGGGCGCTTTGGTTTCCGGCGCTGTTTCTGGTGCTTTGCTCTCCGGCGCTTTCGTTGCCGGAACGGCTGCGGGCGGGGGCACGACGGCCGGCGGCGTGACGGCCGCAGGCGGAGTCGTCGCCGGAGCGGGCGCAGTTGCCGGCGGCGCGGTCGTCGTCGACGGTGTGGGTGCGGTCGCCGGCGACGTGGTCGTTGTACCCTGCGGCGGCGTCACCGGGCCGGTCGCGATCTTCGCCGGCTCCGTCTTCGGCGCTTCCGGCGCTTTCGCAGCCTTGGTCGCGTCCGCCTGTTTCTGCAGATCGGACATCGTCTGGCTCTTGAGCTCGACCGCCTTCTGCATGTCCTTCAATGATTTCTCGAGCTCGGCAACGCGCGCATTCGCTTCGCGCAGCGCTCGGTCCTTCGCCGCGGCGTCTTCGGCGACGGCCGCGCCGGCTACAGCGCTCTTGCCAGCTTCGCGCGATACTCTCAGCTGGTCCTTGCCTGGTGGCGCGGCGCCCTTCTCCTCGACTGCGGTCGTGATCTTGCCGCCCGCGGCCTGGCGGCTCTCGCCTGCCCCGGTCGTCGGTGCTGCCGCGGCGACGCGATCGCGATACGCGCGCCAGTCGGAGGCTTGCACTCGCACTACCTTAGTCGCCTCGGCCGGCGCCGTCGCCGCCGCTTGGGCGACCGGCGGGATGGTCAGGATCTGGCCGCTACGCAAGCGATTCATGTTCCTGCCGTCGAACGCGCTTTCGTTGCTGCTAAACAACGCCACCAGCATCTGCTCGAGGCTGACGTTCTCGGGCTTGTATTCCTTGGCGATCTTCGACAGCGTGTCGCCGCGGCGCACGGTGTACGTGTTGTCTTCACCGGCCTTCGAACCGGCCGCAGTCGGGAGCGGGCGCTGGCTTCGTGCCGCGCGCGCCGGAGCAGCTTCCGCGCGTGGGGGCGCAACAGGTTCGACGGCCTGTGCTACACCAATTCCGGGCGGATCGAGCAGGAATGTGTAATTGCGGACGACACGCCCCGTAGCCCAGTTCACTTCGACGATCAGATCGAGATACGGCTCGTTGATCGCCTGCGTGGTGGTCACTTTCAGATACGGCGGGTTATTCGGGCTCTGCTCGACCGTGACGCGTGCGCGTGAGAGCGCCGCCGGATATTGCACGTTGTTGTCGCGATAGACGGAAAAGTCGGCGATTTTAGCCGCCAGCGAATCGAGTTCGTCCTTCTGCGCGGCAGTCAACTCGACGCGAGCCGAAAGCGGCTGCCCGAGGTTGGAGTCCAAACTGAGTCTGCCCAAGCCCAGCGCCAGCGCCGACATCGGAAGCGCCGTGACGCTCGCTAGCAGGCCCCAAGTGATCAAGGGTTTTGCTTGCATGCCGACCTCTTAATCCTTATGAGCTAAGCTAACTTAACATCATGGAGTTAGCGGTGCAAGCTAAACCTAGGTATTAGCTTGATTTTTCGCCGCAAAAATAGCGTTAGCCAGCATTGGTTGCGGATTGCTCGAAGTCGCGCGTCAGCCCCACCCGTGGGGCGGCGCAACGATCGGAGTACAAGATGTTGTGGAACGACCGGCTTCCGAGAGAGCGTAGGCGGCTGTTATAACCGCGTCGCGCCGCGGGACCCGCGGCGGCGCGCGCCTAGCCGCGAGGCATAAAATTGACCGAAAGCCGGTCCGCCGGAAGATGTCGCCATCGACCGCGCGAAACAGACACCAGTGTACGCGAGCGTACCGTCGTTCAGCGCTGCAGCAGAATGCGCAGCATGCGGCGCAACGGTTCGGCTGCACCCCAGAGCAGCTGATCGCCGACGGTGAACGCACCAAGGTATTGGGGGCCTATCGCCAATTTTCGCAACCGTCCTACCGGCACTTCCATCGTGCCGGTGACCGCCGCGGGCGTCAGCCGCTTGATGCTCTCTTCGCGCGTGTTGGGAACGACGCGGACCCACGCGTTGCCCGCCGCGAGCACGCGCTCGATTTCGGCGAGCGCGATGTCGCGCCTGAGCTTGATCGTGAGCGCCTGGCTGTGGCAGCGCATTGCACCGATGCGGACACAGACCGACTCCACCACAATCGCGTCATTGGCCGTGCGGCCGAGAATCTTGTTGGCCTCCGCGCCGCCTTTCCATTCCTCGAGGCTCATGCCGTTGCCGAGATCCTTGTCGATCCAGGGAATGAGGCTGCCCGCGAGCGGCACGCCGGTGTGCTCGGTCGGGAAGCGCTCGTCGCGCAGGATTCCGGCGACCTCGCGATCGATGTCGAGAATGGCCGAGGCAGGGTCGTCGAGCAGAGGCTTCGCCGCGAGGTGGGCCTCGCCCATTTGCTGGAGCAACTCGCGCATGCTCTGCGCTCCGGCCCCGGATGCCGATTGGTACGTCATGCACGTTATCCACTCGATCAGGTCTTGCCGGAACAATCCGGCGAGCGCCATCATCATGAGGCCTACCGTGCAGTTGCCGCCGATGTAGTTCCGGATGCCCTTGGCGAGCGCAGCATCGATCACCGCGCGATTGACCGGATCGAGGATGATGACGGCATCGTCCTGCATGCGCAGCGTCTTGGCAGCGTCGATCCAGTAACCACGCCAGCCGGAGCCGCGGAGCTTCGGGTAGATCTCGGTCGTGTATTCGCCGCCCTGGCAGGTGACGATCACGTCGTGGGCTGCGAGCGCCGCGATGTCCTGGGCGTCCTTGAGCACTCCGACCGGCCTGCCGATCGCGGGTCCCTCCCCGCCGACGTCCGAGGTCGTGAAGAATTCCGGCTCGATCAGCGCGAAGTCGTTCTCTTCGAGCATGCGCTGCATCAGCACCGACCCGACCATGCCGCGCCAACCTACGATCCCGACCCGCGTCCGCTGTTTCTTTCCCATTGCCTGGCTGGACGCATCCGGCCTTACTGCGACTCGATCATTCATTGGAGTCCGTCACCTCGACCTTGAACGCAGGGTGCAACCGCGCCATCGCGTAGGCGTCCACGTACATGCCGTCGCGGAAAGCGTACGCGCGGCAAGTGCCCTCGATCGTAAACCCGAACTTGCCATAGAGGTGTAGCGCCGCCAAGTTGTCCGTATATACCGTCAGCTCCAGCCGCTGATAATTGAGCCAGCCGTCAGCGAGCTCGATGGCAGCCCGCAGCAGCGCCGTGCCGACGCCGCGCCCTTGCCTGTCGTCGCGCACCGCCATGCCGATGTTGCCGACATGCTTTCGTCGCGGCGATTTCGACGCCGCATGCAGGCCCAGGTTGCCGACGACCTCGCTGGCGATCGTCGCCACCAGCAGGTACTGATCGGCCGGAACTTCGGCCAGCCGCTTGCGCCAAGCCTCCACTGAAGGATACGGCAATTGCAACGTGCCGGCGATCGCTCGCGCACCGAGGAATGTTTCGTGGATCGCCTCGGCGTCCGCCGGCTCCGCGCGCCGGACGAAGATGGGATGGCCGGACGCGCTCATGCCTCGCGATTCCAGTCTTGCGAGTCGTTGCTACCCTCACCCCTAACCCCTCTCCCCGAGCGAGAGGGGAACTTCGTTGCTTCGTGCGAGACCGTCCCTGCCCTCACCCCTAACCCCTCTCCCGGTGGGAGAGGGGAACGTCGTGAGTCGCTTCGCGACTTCATAGCATTGCTGCGGCGACGGCATCGCCCATCTCGCGCGTGCCGATCGCGCGCTCGCCCGACGCGGCGATGTCGGCGGTGCGATAGCCTTGCGCGAGCGCCGCCTTGACCGCACGCTCGATCCGTTCCGCAATGTCGTCGCGCGCAAAGCTGTAGCGAAACAGCATCGCCAGAGAAAGAATCGTCGCCAGGGGATTCGCTTGGTTCCTTCCGGCGATGTCCGGCGCCGAGCCGTGGATCGGCTCGTAGAGACCTTTGCCGCGCGCGTCGAGCGAAGCCGAGGGCAGCATCCCGATCGATCCCGCCAGCATCGACGCCTCGTCGGACAGGATGTCGCCGAACAGGTTGCCGGTAACGATGACGTCGAACTGCTTGGGTTCGCGCACGAGTTGCATCGCCGCGTTGTCGACATACATGTGCGAGAGGGTCACGTCCGGATATTGCTCTCCGACTCGGGTCACGACCTCGCGCCACAGGATCGACGTGTCGAGAACGTTGGCCTTGTCGACCGAACAGAGCTTGCGTTTGCGCTTGCGCGCGATATCGAACCCGACGTGTGCGATTCTGCGGATCTCCGGTTCGCTGTAGAGCATCGTGTCGAAGCCTTCCGCCTCGCCCGCGGCGTTGGCACGGCGTCCGCGCGGCGCGCCGAAATAGATGTCGCCGGTCAACTCGCGCACGATCATGAGATCGAGGCCGGCGACCGCATCCGGCTTCAGCGTCGACGCCGCGGCCAACTCCGGATGCAGCCGCGCCGGACGAAGATTGGCGAACAGCCCGAGCGCCTTGCGGATCGCGAGCAAGCCCTGCTCCGGCCGCAGATGGCGTGGCAGCGCGTCGTAGCTCGGCCCGCCGACGGCACCCATGACGGCCGCGTCGGCGGCTTGCGCGAGCTCGAGCGTCGCCTCGGGAAGCGGCTGCCCCGCTGCGTCGTAGCCCGCGCCCCCGATCGGAGCGGTTTCGGTTTCGATCGGCAGGCCTTCGCGGCGCAGGCGCTCGAGCAGCTTCGCCGCCTCGGCGACGATTTCAGGACCGATACCGTCGCCTGGAAGAAGCGCGATTTTCACCTCAGACGAGCCAGGGCTGCTCGGCGAGGTGCTTCGCTTCGAACGAGCGAATCTCGTCTGCGTGCTGCAGCGTGAGCCCGATGTCGTCCAAGCCGTTCAAGAGGCAATGCTTGCGGAACGGCTCCACTTCGAACGCAAGAACCGTGGCGCCGTCGACGCTCGATACGGTCTGCCGTTCGAGGTCGATGGTGAGCCTGAAACCGGGAAACGCCGCCGCATCATGGAACAGGCGGTCGACTTCCGCTTCGGACAGTACGATCGGCAGCAGCCCGTTCTTGTAGCAGTTGTTGAAGAAGATGTCGGCATACGACGGCGCGATGAGCGCGCGGAAGCCGTAATCGGCGAGCGCCCATGGAGCGTGCTCGCGCGAGCTGCCGCAGCCGAAGTTGCGCCGCGTGAGCAGGATCTGCGCCCCCTGATAGCGCGGCTCGTTGAGGACAAAGTCCGGGTTGAGCGGCCGCTTGCCGACACCGACCCCCGGCTCGCCGCGATCGAGATAGCGCCACGCATCGAACAGGTTCGGGCCGAAACCCGAGCGCGCGATCGACTTCAGGAACTGCTTGGGGATGATGGCGTCGGTGTCGACGTTGGCGCGGTCGAGCGGCGCCACCAACCCGGTCAGCGTGCGAAACGGCTGCATTCGTAAAGATCAGTAGGTCTTGTTCTTGTCCGCCGCCTTCTCGACCTTCTCTCCGCCAGCTTTCACATCCTTGCCCATGCCTTCGACGGTATAACAACCGGCGAGCGCCAGCGCGAACCCCACCAACGACAGCAATGCCACAAGCTTCCTTGTCATGACGAACTCCTTCTCTCACCCGAGTCGACGAACGTCGACGAAACGGCCCGCGATCGCGGCTGCTGCCGCCATCGTCGGGCTGACCAAATGCGTGCGGCCGCCCGGACCCTGGCGGCCTTCGAAGTTGCGATTCGAGGTCGACGCGCAACGCTCGCCGGCGCCGAGCCGGTCGTCGTTCATACCGAGGCACATCGAGCATCCCGGCTGCCTCCATTCGAAGCCTGCGGCGGTGAAGACGCGGTCCAGCCCTTCGCGCTCGGCTTGCGCCTTGACCGGTCCCGATCCCGGAACGACCAGCGCCAGCTTCACGGTGTCGGCTTTGTGCCGGCCGCGGACAATCGCCGCCGCGGCGCGCAGATCCTCGATGCGCGAGTTGGTGCACGAGCCGATGAACACCTTGTCGATCGCGATGTCGGTCATGGCCGTGTTCGGCGTGAGACCCATGTAAGTCAGCGCGCGTTCCATGCTCTCGCGGCGGCTGGGGTCGCGCTCCTTCTCCGGGTCCGGAACGCGGCCCTCGATCGTGGTCACCATCTCAGGCGACGTGCCCCACGTCACCTGCGGCGCGATCGCGCTCGCGTCCAGCACGACTTCGCGGTCGAATTTCGCGCCCGAGTCCGAAGTAAGCGTGCGCCAGCGCCGCACTGCGCGATCCCACAGCTCGCCCTTCGGCGCGAACGGCCGGCCCTTGAGGTAATCGATCGTCGCATCATCGACCGCGACCATGCCAGCGCGTGCGCCGGCCTCGATCGACATGTTGCACACGGTCATCCGGCCTTCCATCGTCAGCGCGCGGATGACGGGGCCATCGAACTCGATCGCGTGACCGGTTCCGCCGGCGGTGCCAATCTTGCCGATGATCGCCAGCACGACGTCCTTCGCGCTGCAGCCGAACGGCAGCGCGCCTTCAACCCGCACCCGCATCGACTTCGCCTTCTTGGTGAGCAGGCACTGGGTCGCCAGCACGTGCTCGACTTCCGAGGTGCCGATGCCGAAAGCGAGACAACCGAAGGCGCCGTGCGTGCTCGTGTGGGAATCGCCGCAGACCACGGTCATGCCGGGCAAGGTCGCGCCCTGTTCGGGCCCGATCACGTGGACGATCCCCTGGCGCGCATCACGGAACGGAAAGTACGCCTTGACGCGGTGCTCGCGCATATTCGCATCGAGTGCCTCGACCTGCACCCGCGAGGTCGGGTCGGTGATGCCCAGATCCCAGTGCGTCGTCGGCGTGTTGTGGTCGGCCGTGGCGATGACCGACCCGAGACGCCAGGGTTTGCGGCCGGCGAGCCTGAGACCCTCGAATGCCTGCGGGCTGGTCACCTCGTGCACCAGATGGCGATCCACGTACAGGAGCGTCGTCCCGTCGGACTCGGTGCGGACGACATGGGAGCTCCAGAGCTTGTCGTAGAGCGTCAGCTGAGGCATGGTGGCGGTAACGGTCGCAGGAATACTGAAAACTAGCGTTAAACGCGCTCCAACGCAACAGGTGGCCCGGAGTTTGCTTAAGTCCGACCGATAGGAGGCCGCGCGCCCATCGGGGTGCCAGGTCCATGCAAATCACGCTGTCCCTGGAAAAGAAGATTCTGCTTGCCTTCGTGGCCGGCGGCTTGGTGCTGTTTTGCGCCGGCTGGTTCGCAGTCGAGAGCGGACGCGCATATCTTGCCGCCGATGGAAAGGCCGATCGCCTGCGCGATGCGGAACGCGCTTTGCTCGCGGTCGAGTTGTCGCTCCGCAGCGCGGAGTCCGGGCAACGCGGCTATCTGCTCACCGGCCGCGAGGAATACCTGAAACCCTACGAACGCACGCTCGACGACATCGGCCGGCAGATCGAGGAAACACGAACGCTGCTCGCCGAGCAACCGGAAGCTATGGCGCTTTTCTGGAGGCTGGATGGGCTCCTTCGCCGCAAGCTGGCCGAGCTCTACCACAGCGTCGAGCTGCGCCGGGAGGAAGGATTCGATGCCGCTCTGCGCGTCATGAATAGCGACCTCAGCAAAGTGGAAATGGGCGAGATCCGCGCCCGGATCGACGAGATCCAGAAGCTGCTGCAAGGGCAGGTGAGCGCCGAGCTCGCACGGTCCGCGCAGCGCTCGTCGTATACGCTGCTGGGCGTATTGTTGACCGGGAGCGTCGTCGCCGGGCTCGCGGTCGCAGCGTATCTCTTCATCGTATGGGATCTGCGCGAACGCCGGCAGCTCGCGGCGCGCATGCAGGACCAAGCCAACCACGATCCGCTGACCCTGCTGCCGAACCGGCGCTTTTTCGAGCAATGGCTCGGCTACAGTCTGGCGCAGGCGCGACGCGACAGCGCACCGCTGGCGTTACTCTTTCTCGACCTCGACGGCTTCAAGGCGGTCAACGACCGGCACGGGCACAAGGCGGGCGACGAATTGCTGGTGGAAATCGCGCGCCGCTTTCGGCAAACCGCGCGCGAATCCGATGTGCTTGCGCGGTTCGGAGGCGACGAGTTCGCGTTGCTGGCGCCAAACGCGAGGGATGGACGCGAGCTGGCGCAAGTAGCGCAGCGCCTGCTGCGAGCCCTCGACGATCCGGGTCAGCCCGCGCTTTCGGACCACCCTCTCGGCGCGAGCATCGGCATCGCCTTCTTTCCCCAGGATGCCACCGACATGCAGGCGCTCGTCGCCGCCGCCGATGCCGCGATGTATGCAGCGAAGCGCGCCGGCACGAACCGCATCGCGTTCTATGCCACCGCGGTGGCCGCCGTCGTCTAGCGGTTACGCTGAGCCCTCGCGGCGCCTGCTGTCTCGTTGCGCGTCGCGAGCCTCCGCAGCCAAAGCAAGCAGCGAGGCGAATGCGTCGTCCTGATACGGATCGAGCACCGTCGCTGCGGTGGACCGCAACCAAGTGAACTGGCGCTTGGCGAGCTGCCGCGTTGCCGCCACTCCGCGGGCACGCAACGTCGCGCGATCGATCTCACCGTCCAGATAGGACCACGCCTGCCGGTAACCGACGCAGCGCATCGAGGGGAGGTCGGGCGTCAGCGCATAGCGGCGGCGCAGAGCGCAAAGCTCGTCGACCAGCCCCCCCGCGAGCATGGCGTCGAAGCGCCGGGCAATCGCCTCGTGCAGACGCGTTCGTTCGGACGGAATGAGCGCGATGCGCAGCGTGGGGCCGAGTACATCGCCGGAGTGCCCACGACGTCCCTGCAGCGCTGAGAGCGGCGTCCCCGCGAGATGCCAGACCTCGAGCGCGCGCTGAATCCGCTGTGCGTCGGTCGGTTTCAATCGGGCTGCGGTCTGTGGATCGACCCGCGCGAGCTCCGCATGCAGCGCGGGCCAGCCCTCCCGTTGGGCACGGGCGTCGATTTCCGCCCGCAGCTTTCGGTCGGCGGAAGGCAATGCAGACAAGCCTTCGGCGAGCGCCTTGAAATAGAGCATCGTACCGCCGGCGAGGATCGGCACTCGGCCGCGACCGCGGATGTCCGCGATCGCGCCGAGGGCATCGCGCGCGAACGCCGCCGCGGAATAGGCCTCCGTCGGATCGATCACGTCGAGCAGGTGATGCGCAATGCGGGCGCGTATCGCCGCGTCCGGCTTGGCCGTGCCGATATCCATGCCACGATAGATCTGTGCCGAGTCGACGCTGACGATCTCGCCCCCGAAGCGCTCCGCGAGCGCGACCGCCCACGCACTCTTCCCCGCTGCGGTCGGGCCCATGAGCAAAATGGCGGGGATCATGAACCATCATCTTCCGCGCATGAACAGACGGTCCAGATCAGCGAGCGTCAGCTGATACCACGTGGGACGGCCGTGATTGCATTGTCCGGCGC
>JALYSM010000121.1 GCA_030854785.1 Pseudomonadota bacterium | reverse complement strand
GATATAGCGCGAGTGCGGTGAGCGCTGTGCGCCGATGTCCCGCTCCCGATCCCGCCGGCAGGTCGACGCCGGGGAGCGTGAGACCGAAACCACGCGCCTCGCGCTCGGCAGCGAGGATCCACGCCGCGAGACGCGAGAGCCGCGCCTCGGTACCGAGTCCGGAAGGCAATTCGGCCCAATCGAACTCCAGCGTGCCGCTGCCTCCGGTACCCTCGAACTGCTTGGTATACCAACCTGCGCCGCGCGCGACGGCCTTCCACGCGATGCGATTCAGCGGATCGCCCGGATGGTAGTCGCGAAGTCCTGCAAGCTCGGCGTCGGCGACACGTGCGCTGCGGCGGACGTCGGAGCCCTCCAGTCCGGGCGGCAAAGGCGGCACGGGCGCCTCCGGTGCGGGATAGACGATTCCCGCCAGCGGGAAATGCACGTACGCCCAGCCGCGCCACAAGCCGAGCGGGAAGTCGGTCGATAGCGTGACGCGGCCGAGGGCGATGCGGCCGCGGCGCGGCGCGAGCATGGTGAGCTGCACCTGCCGCGTCGCCGCCGCCGGCAGATCGATGCTTACCGACCGTCCCGAGCGCGGCGTGACCGCGATGGCATGGCGTGCGGCGCCGGCGTTGGCCAGCGACAGTGTGAACGCGACCTCGCCGCCGGCGAAGGCTTCGCCCGCTGCAAGCGGCGCGGCCGCAATGCCGGCGAGGTTTCGGTATGTCTGCAGCAGCGCCGCTGCGACGATACCGGCGACGAGAAATGTCAGCGCGTGACCGAGAGAGAGCGCGTAGTTCATCGATGTCAGCAGCATGATCGCCAGCGTGGCGATCAGGGCCAGGCCGCGGCGCGTGGGCAGGATGTAAATGCGGCGATGGCGCAGGACGATCGGGCCGCGATCGGCGGGAGCGAGACGCCAAAAGCGTTGCCGCCAGCGTGCAGTCCAGGACCGGGTCGTCGTTGCGGTGGTCATCAGTCGGGAATTACTTCGTAGACCGGGTTGAGCCGCAGGCGATACCCGGGATTCGCATTGCTCATCCCGGGCTACGCGCTTCGTAGCCTGGGTTGAGCGCGCAGCGCGATACCCAGGGCGGCGCCGCAATTTCGAAGGTCCCGGGATTCCCCCGGATCAAGTCCGGGGTCATCCCAGGCTACGCACCGCAACTGGCATTACGGCAGCGACACTGCGCGCAGCAGCGCCTCCGCCTGCGGGCCTCCGGCGCGCATGCTTCCGGCGAGACGATGGCCGGCAACCGCGGAGAACACGGCTTGCACGTCTTCCGGCAACACCATCGGCCGCCCGTCCAGCAGCGCCCAAGCCCGCGCTGCCGCGACGAGCAGCAGGCCGGCTCGTGGCGAGAGGCCGCGCTGGATGCCGGATCCCTGCGCGTCGCTGCCGCCATTGTTGCCTGTCCCGCGCGACGCGGCGAGCAGCGCCTGTACGTAGTCGAGCAACGCCGGCGCGATGTGCACTGCCGCCGTCTCGCGCTGCCAGGCGATGAGTGTCGTCGCGTCGGCGCAAGGGGAAAGCGTGGCAATACGCACCCGACGGTCGCCGGAGATCAGAAGCTCGCGCTCGGCGGCTGGGTCGGGGTATCCCAGCTCGATCGCCATCAGGAAGCGGTCGAGCTGCGACTCGGGCAGCGGGTACGCGCCGATCTGCTCGGCCGGATTCTGGGTCGCGATGACGAAGAACGGGTCCGGCAACGGCCGCGTCTCGCCGTCGGCGGAAACCTGACGCTCTTCCATCGCCTCGAGCAGCGCGCTCTGCGTTTTCGGCGGTGCACGGTTGATTTCGTCGGCGAGCACGACGGAATGAAAAATCGGCCCGGAATGAAAGCGGAAGCTGTGCGTCGCCGGATCGAAGATCGACACACCGAGCACGTCTGCAGGCAGAAGGTCGCTGGTGAACTGGATCCGCGCGTAGTGCAGGCCGAGCGTGCCGGCGAGGGCCTGCGCCAGCGTCGACTTGCCGACGCCGGGAATGTCCTCGATCAGGAGGTGCCCGCGCGCGAGCAGGCAGGCGAGCGCGAGCTTCAGCGGCGCGTCCTTGCCGACGATGATGCGGCCGAGCTGCTCCAGCACCTGCGCCAATCGTGCGGGCACCGGAATCGAGCCCCGGGTTGCGGGGCGCACGGTCATCGGCATAGGTCTCCTGTGAAGGCGGCTTGCATGGTGCGGTCGAAGGACATCCACTATAGGGCCGGAGGGACGTCTAGTCACGACCGCTGGCAGCGCGCTACACTCCGCTCAACCGCCCACTTGCGGCGGCGATTGTCCGCTCCGCCTCGTTCAAACGCCAAAGATCACGGCATTGGCTACCGCTTTCATCGCACACTCGTCGTGCCGGCTGCACAACATGGGCCCGTATCACCCCGAGTGCCCCGACCGGCTCGACGCCGTTTCCGACCGCCTGATCGCGAGCGGACTCGACGCGCATATCGCGCATTTCGAAGCGCCAGCCGCGACGCGCGAACAAGTTGCACGTGTGCACGATGAACACTACATCGCCACCATCGAGGCGGCGAGCCCGGAGTCGGGCATCTGCTATCTCGACCCCGACACGGCCATGAACCCGCATTCACTCAACGCCGCGCGACACGCGGCAGGCGCAGTCGTGCTCGCTACCGAGCTCGTGCTGCGGGGCGAGGCCCGCGCGGCGTTCTGTGCCGTACGCCCTCCGGGCCATCATGCGGAGCGCAGCCGCGCGATGGGGTTCTGCCTGTTCAACAGCATCGCGGTCGGCGTCGCGCACGCCTTGGCGCAGGGCATCAAACGCGCTGCCGTGATCGACTTCGACGTCCATCACGGCAACGGCACCGAACAGATCTTCGCTGCCGAACCGCGGGTCATCATGGTCGGCACCTTCGAGTATCCGCTGTACCCGTATTCAGGCGTCGATCCCGCGGGCCCGAACATGTACAACGTGCCGCTTAGCGCCGGGAGCGACGGCAAGACATTCCGCGCCGCGATGACCGAGGTGTGCCTGCCGGCGCTCGAGGAGCACCGCCCGGAGATCCTGTTCATCTCGGCGGGCTTCGACGCCCACCGCGACGATCCGCTCGCCAATCTGCAGCTGCTCGAAGCCGATTATGCGTGGGTCACGCAAGAGCTCGTCGCGGTCGCGGAGCGCCATGCGCAGGGGCGCATCGTTTCCTCGCTGGAAGGCGGTTACGCGCTGCCCGCGCTGGGGCGCAGCGCAGTGGCGCACATCCGGGCGCTGGCGCAGCTCTAAAGCGCGTGCGGAAAGCGTGATGAAACGCCGACGATTCGTCACCGGGTGTGCCGCTGTTGCCACGGTTGCCGGGCTCTCCGCGTCGACGCGTGCATGGACCGCGGCGACGCCGCGCATGTACAGCCGCACGCGGCTCGTGGACGTCCATGGCGATCCGATCAAGGCGCGGCAGCTCGCGTCGCGCACCAACTACGTTTTCAGCTACCCGTTCGCCGCGACGCCGTGTTTCCTGCTGGATCTGGGACGGCCCGTCGCCGCGGCCGCATCGCTGCTGCGCGCGGATGGCGCGACCTACGCGTGGGACGGCGGGGTCGGCGCCCAGCATTCGGTGGTCGCGTTCTCCGCGATCTGCGCGCACAAGCTCGCGTACCCGACGCGCGAAGTGAGCTTCATCCGCTTCCAGCCCAGCCGCTCGCCAACTTCGGACGGCAACGTGATCCATTGCTGCGCCGATCACAGCGTCTACGATCCTGCCGCGGGGGCGCGCGTGGTCAGCGGCCCGGCGCCGCAACCTCTGGCAGCGATCCTGCTCGACTACGATGCCGAGCACGACGAGCTGAGCGCGCTGGGCACCGTCGGTGCGGAGCAGTTCGACGCGTTCTTCCGCAAGTACGACTTCAAGCTCGCGATGGACTACGGCGCGGGCAAGGCGAGGCTCCCCGTCGGCGCGACAACGGTCGTGCGCGAGCTCAAGGATTTCTGCCGGCAGACGATCCAGTGCTAACACGCTCAGTCGTGTAGCCTGGGATGAGCCCAACGGGCGAATCCCGGGGTGACAATCATGTGTGCTCCCCGGGTTTCGGCTTCGCCTCAACCCAGGCTACGCGAGTCTGCACGCCGCGTAGCCTGGGATAAGCCCAACGGGCGAATCCCGGGGTGACAGTCATGTGTGCTCCCCCGGGTTTCGGCTTCGCCTCAACCCAGGCTACGCAGGTCAGCATCACTGTAGCCTGGGATGAGCCCAACGGGCGAATCCCGGGGTGACAGTCATGTGTGCTCCCCCGGGTTTCGGCTTCGCCTCAACCCAGGCTACGCGAGTCTGAGTTAGCCCGGCATCGCCGCGTAGCGGGGCTGCGCCCGGACGCGATCGAGCCACGCGCGCACTGCGGGGAAACGTTTGAGATCGAAGCCGCCGTCGTCGGCGACGTGGGTGTATGCGTACAGCGCGATATCGGCAATGCTGTAGCGGCCACCGACGAAGAAGGGCTCCCGCGTGAGCTGACCCTCCATCACAGCGAGTGCGCGGTAACCGCCGTTCATCTTGCTGTCAGCAAGCACGCGCTGCGATTCCGGATCGGGATGAAGTTTGCGGAGGAAACGCGCGACGGCGATATACGGCTCGTGGCTATACTGCTCGAAGAAAAGCCACTGCAGCACCTGCGCGCGGGAGAGCGCGCCGGCAGGAAGCAGCGGCGTGCCGTCGGCGAGGTACCACAGGATCGCATTGGACTCGGCCAGATACGTCCCGGGTTCGATTTCGAGCACGGGGACCTTGCCGTTGGGATTCATCGCCAGGAACTCCGGCTTGCGCGTGTCGCCGCCAACGGTATCGATTTCGGTCCAGGCGTAAGGCCGCGCCAGGGCTTCGAGCGCCATGCGCGCCTTGTGACAATTGCCCGAAGCCGACATGCCGTAGACCCGAAGCATGGAGTTCTCCTGGGGTTGGCCGAGATGTGCTGTATCGCCGGAAAGCGTTGCCGAAGCGCAGCCGCAGACGTATGCTACATGTATCGCCGCGGAATGTTCCGATGCGCGAACTTTAGTCCCGGTCCGGCGCGTTCCGCCGCGGCGACCCAGCAGAGGTTCCGTGTGAGGTCCGCCATGCCACAACGCGCTATCCGCAGCATTATCGCCAAGCAGAAAATCCTGACCGCAACCGCCGAGATCACAGTCGCCGACGCGGCGCGCCTGATGAAGAAAAAAAGCGTCGGCACCGTGATGGTGGTCAAGGACAACGGCTGTCTCTCGGGCATCTTCACCGAGCGCGATGCTTTGTTTCGCGTCCTCGCGGAGGGTCGCGATCCCAAGACGACGCGGTTGTCGGACGTGATGACGCCGCAGCCGCAGACGATTGTTCCCGACAAGCCTTTCGGCCACGCTCTGCTGATGATGTACGAGAGCGGTTTCCGCCATGTGCCGGTCGTCGAAGACGGGAAGCCGGTGGGCATGGTTTCAGCCCGCGACGCGCTAGGCCCGGAGCTGCAGGAGTTCGAGTCGGAGTTGCAGCGGCGAACACGAATCGGGGAAATCCTCGGGTAGCGTAGCCTGGGATGACCCCGGATTCGATCCGGGGGAATCCCGGGTTTCGCCTGCGGCTCAACCCAGGCTACACATAGGATCGATCGCCGTCGCGACCTAGCGGCGATCGACAATCACGGCGGCCACGACCCTCCGTCCCTCCGCGGCAAGGATGTTGAACGTGCGGCACGCGGCAGGCGTGTCCATCACTTCGACGCCGATCCTGGCGTCGGTCAACGCCCGGGTCAGGCGCGGATGCGGAAAGCGCAAGCTGGCGCCCGTACCGAGGAGCACGACCTCCGGCTTGAGCTCCACCAGCGCGGCGAAATCAGCTTCGGTCAGCGTATCGAATCCGCCGGCGGCCCAGCCGGTGACCACGCGCTCGGGCGTGACGAGAACATTGTCGCGGTATTCGACGACGCCGAGCCGGACGTAGTCCGCGCCGTGGCCGGTGAACATGTTGCCCTCGGCGGTGCTCAAGTGGAATTTCATTGCGCTCTTGATCCGGGCCCATCAGCGGATGGTGCATTGCGGCAACCGCTTAAATTCGCTAGGATTATAGCTTCAACCCCTGCCGCGTCGCTCGGACGGTTCCGGGCGCTTACGCGCGCAGAAGGACCCGGCATGGTTTCCCCCTCCGATACGCAGTTCGCGCGGATCCAGCGCCTTCCGCCGTACGTTTTCAACATCACCTCCGAACTGAAGATGGCTGCCCGCCGGCGCGGGGAGGACATCATCGACTTCGGCATGGGCAACCCGGACGGACCGACGCCGCGGCACATCGTCGACAAGCTCGTCGAAACCGTGCAGCGTCCGGACACGCACGGGTACTCGGTGTCGCGCGGCATCCCGCGCCTGCGCCGGGCCATTTGCCAGTGGTATCGCCGCCGCTGGGACATCGAGTTCGATCCCGAGACCGAGGCGATCGTCACCATCGGCTCGAAGGAAGGCATCGCGCATCTCGCGCTCGCTACGCTGGGCCGCGGCGACACGGTGCTGGTGCCGAACCCGAGCTATCCGATCCACATCTACGGACCGGTGATCGCAGGCGCGGACATCCGTCAGGTGCAGCTCACGCCCGACGTGGACTTCTTCGCC
Source organism: Pseudomonadota bacterium (assembly GCA_030854785.1). Lineage (GTDB taxonomy): Bacteria > Pseudomonadota > Gammaproteobacteria > Burkholderiales > Casimicrobiaceae > PALSA-1003. The sequence goes on along the minus strand of JALYSM010000121.1, from coordinate 2,439 downwards.
GAGCTCGAGCACACGATCAAGATGAGCGTTCCGAAGCCGAAGATGCTCATCATCAACTTTCCGGCAAACCCAACGGCGCAATGCGTTGAGCTGCCGTTCTTCGAGAAAATTGTTGCGCTGGCGCGCGAATACGGCATCTATGTCGTGCACGACCTGGCTTACGCGGACATCTGCTTCGACGGCTGGAAGGCTCCGTCGATCATGCAGGTGCCGGGTGCGCGCGACGTCGCCGTCGAGTTCTTCAGCATGTCGAAGAGCTACAACATGGCGGGCTGGCGCATCGGCTTCATGGTTGGCAACAAGGACCTGGTATACGCGCTGTCGCGCATCAAGGGCTACCACGATTACGGCACGTTTACGCCGATCCAGGTCGCATCGATTGCCGCGCTCGAGGGGCCGCAGGAATGCGTGGCGGAGATCGCGCTGAAGTATCAGAAGCGGCGCGACGTGCTGGTGAAGGGCCTGCACGAGGCCGGCTGGAAGGTGGAGAGTCCCAAGGCGTCGATGTACGTCTGGGCGAAGGTTCCGGAAGCGTATCGCAAGCTGGGCTCGCTGGAGTTCACCAAGAAGCTTCTCGCGCAGGCGAAGATCTCGGTCTCTCCGGGGGTCGGCTTTGGCGAGTTTGGCGACGGGCATGTGCGCTTCGCAATGATCGAGAACGAGCCGCGAACACGACAAGCAATTCGCGGCATCAAGCAGATGTTCCGCGAAGACGGACTCTTGTGACGCGACTCGGGCGCACTTTCAGGTCATCCCGGCGCACGCCGGGATCCAAGTTCGCCCCAAATTGGGCCCCGGCCTCCGCCGGGGCGACGTCAGATTTCGGCCCCAATTGGGCCCCGGCGTCCGCCGGGGCGACGTCTGATGGCTGACGGCGCAATGCAACCGATGCGCGTCGGCCTGCTCGGCATGGGCACGGTCGGCCGCGGCACGTGGACCGTTCTCAATCGCAACGCGGAAGAGATCTCGCGGCGAGCAGGGCGCCCGATCCGCATCACGCAGATCGCGACGCGCACGCCGGAAAAAGCGACAGCGCTGTTGCAGGGAGCCGACGGCGTCGCGGTGAGCGCAGATGTCCACGCGCTCGTGCTGCGCGACGACGTCGACATCGTCCTCGAGCTGATCGGCGGCATCGAGCCGGCACGCTCGCTGGTGCTGCAGGCGATCGCGCGCGGCAAGCACGTCGTCACGGCCAACAAGGCGCTCCTCGCCGCGCACGGCAACGAGATCTTCGCCGCGGCGCAGAAGACCGGCGTGATGGTCGCCTTCGAGGCGGCTGTCGCCGGCGGCATTCCGATCATCAAGGCGCTGCGCGAGGGCCTGACCGCGAACCGCATCGAATGGATCGCCGGCATCATCAACGGCACCAGCAACTTCGTCCTGTCGGAGATGCGCAGGACGGGCGCGTCGTTCGAGGTCGTGCTCAAGGAAGCGCAGACGCGTGGCTATGCCGAAGCCGACCCGACGGTCGACGTCGACGGCACCGATGCCGCGCACAAGCTCGCCATCATGTCGGCGATCGCCTTCGGGGTGCCGATGCAATTCGACAAGGCCTACACCGAAGGCATTTCGAAGCTCAAGCTCGAGGACATCCGCTACGCCGAGGAGCTCGGCTATAGGATCAAGCTCCTCGGAATCACGCGGCGCGCCGCAAATGGGATCGAGCTGCGCGTGCATCCGACGCTCGTGCCCGCGACGCGGCTGATCGCCAACGTCGAAGGAGCGATGAACGCGGTGCTGGTCAAGGGCGATGCGGTGGGGCCGACGCTCTACTACGGTCCCGGTGCCGGCGCCGAGCCGACGGCCAGCGCGGTCATCGCGGACTTGGTCGACGTGACGCGGATGCACACCGCGGACCCCGAACACCGCGTGCCGCATCTCGCCTTCCAGCCCGACCAGCTCTCCGATATCCCGTTTCTGCCGATGGGAGAAGTCGTCACCAGTTACTACCTGCGCATGCGGGTGCTCGACCGGCCAGGCGTGCTCGCCGACATCACGCGCATCCTCGCCGATCGCGACATCTCGATCGACGCCATGATCCAGAAGGAGCCTTCCGAGGGCGAGGACCAGACCGACATCATCCTGCTCACGCACCAGTCGATCGAGCGGCAGGTTATGGACGCGATTCACCGCATCGAGGCGCTGGCGACCGTGCGCGGCAAGGTCGTGCGCATCCGGCTGGAAGAGCTCAACTGATCAGATGCGCTACGTCAGCACCCGCGGGGGGATGGAGCCGCAATCCTTTTCGGCGATCCTGCTCGAGGGTCTCGCGCCCGATGGCGGGCTGGCCGTGCCGGAGTCGTACCCGCACTTCTCCACGGCCGACCTCGCGCGTCTCCGGCCCTTATCGTATGCCGAGCTCACCTTCGCAATCCTGTCGCGCTACGCCGACGACATCCCGCCCGCCGACCTCCGCGCCATCATCGCCCGCACGTACAC